>CBDVAD010000029.1:0-16129 GCA_965371875.1 uncultured bacterium | reverse complement strand
ATGAAGAAAGCAGAGTGATCTACAGTCACTCTGGCAAATGGAAAGAGGGAGAGATTTCAATCATAGATTCGCTCATTCGTTCACATGTAGAGGGGCATTAACTATGCTTAATATCTTTAAAATGAAGATGTTTCTGTTCACACCATTGATAAAATGGATTGTTATGAACCCTGGTGTAATGGAATCAAAACTATTTTTAAAGGAAATGCAGCAAGTCTGAATCATAAGGACGATAAATTTGATTTTATCGTAATATCCAATGCCCCAATCTACTTATCAGAGGCAGCCCGTGTATTAAAGCCTGCTGGCCTTCTTCTTGTAACCTATTCTTTTTCGGGAGATACATTTCTGCATTTAAAAGCTGATATAAATCAATACTTGCATAATAATGGAATTGAATTATTAGAAATGAAATGCACAGGGAACGGAGTATATATTCTTGGGCAAAAATTAAATAAAAAAGCAGAGGTCATTAAAAACCTCTGCATTAATTAAAACTAATATTTTTTAGAAATAGTATCTTAAACCTATTCCGGCACTGACGTCAAAATCGGTAGCAGGAAAGAGTAAGAGGCCGGGTGCAATTTCTCCAAAGACTTCAAGTTCTTTTGTCGGCCACCATTGTATTCCTACAGGAATTCTTAACCCGATATTAAATGTATCTGTGTCCTGGTTTAAATTTACTCTTACTTTTGCTCCGGCACCAAGATACCAATCAAGTATATCTGTAAGGTTTTCATTGATCAGCCACCAGTCTATAGTTGCATCAATCCGGTCATCAGGTGAAGCAAATGACCAGCCTATACCGATTACCAGATTATCTGCTTTAAAAGTCAGTCCTGTTGGTTCACCCACAACAAGACCGATACCTGTACCTGCAAAGCTTGCCACCGGAACCATTAGAATCAGTAGAAATAATATAATTGCTGTTGTTCTTTTCATTTTAATTCCTGTTTATTAGCTGGTTTCTCTGTTAACCATCCATACGGATGCCAGTACAAGGAGGTCTATCGAAAGTCTGTTTAACCATACAAAAAAGTTTGGCTCAATGAAGTTATTCAAAAAATAAGCCATAACAATCTTTATAATCCAGAAAATACCTATTGCAAAGGTTGCAATAAATAATAATCTCTGCTGAACAGGAACAAAAATAGAGCCCAGGATTATTATTCCTGATACCAGTTCAAGAATTGCAATAATGATGCTCATTATATCATTTTTCCCGCCAAATGCTTTGGAAAAAGATCTTGCAAATTCACTTGCTCCTGAATTGTATGCTGTAATCTCCAGAATCCCAAGGGATATGAAGAATAGTGCAACAGCAATCTGGATCAGTGTATTTGTACTTCCCAATGAAATAGAGCTTTTTTTAGCCATTTTTTACCTCTTTTTATTTTAGATATATTGATCAGTTATAATAGTAATAATTACTGTAGATTACAATAGGGGCAGACTGCCTGAATTAAACCCTTTCATTGTAGAGGTCTGACCTGAACCGGATGGTGCATGTTGTTCCTCTGTTTGAACTGAATTCCACCTTTCCCTGAAGCTGGCTTTCACCAATTGTATGAATAAGCTGCATCCCCAGGGTTTTAGTACTTCTGGAATCGAAATCAGGTGGTAATCCTATACCATTATCAGTTATCCGGAACTCAATATTATCCGGATACTGTCTTCTAAGACGGATAGTTATTTCTCCCTTTTTGTTGTCAGGAAAAGCATGTTTAAGAGCATTTGTAAGCAACTCGTTCAGGATCAGGCCACAGGGAATAGCTATATCTATTAGAACATGGATGCTTTCAGTATCCATGATTATAGATATATTCTCTGGTTGTATATTGAGACTGTCTAATAACATTATTACCAGTTCATCATAATATTCTTTCAAGTCGATACTTGACAGATTTCGGGATTCATACAGTTTCTGATGAACCAGGGACATAGCATATATCCTGTTTTTCATCAGATCAAAGGTCTCTGTCAGTTGACTGTTCTCCGAATATACTTCCTGAAGAGTAAGTAGAGAAACTATGACCTGCATATTATTTTTTGTTCGGTGGTACAATTCCTTAAGAAGAATATTTTTTTCCTCAATTGTTTTTTCCAGACGCTCTCTTGCATGTTCTCTGTCTGTAACATCCTGTTTTACCGCGGCATAGTTAATAATTTCCCCTGATGAGTCTTTTATAGGGAAGATTGTTGCATCCTCATAATAGGTAGTTCCATTTTTCCGTTTATTAAGAAAGATTCCTTTCCATGCATCCCCCGATGTTATCGTGTCCCATAAATCTTTATAAAAACCGGATTCGTATTTTTTCCCCTGTAGTATTCTGGGGTTCTGCCCTTCGGCTTCTTTTACAGTGTAACCTGTTGTTCTCCTGAAAGAAGGATTAGCATAGATGATTTTTGCATCCAGATCTGTGATGACCACAGTGGCCTCTGCCTGGTTGATTACTGTAGCAAGGCGGAAAACTTTTTTCTGTGATTTAACTCTTTCTGTAACATCCATGAGAGTGAGAATAAGTCCCTCGATTGTCCCTGACGGGGTAAATACAGGAGCAAGACTCCAGTCCCAGTGGCTCATCTCGCGTTCAGGGTGTTCGGCATATTCAAAGGTCTTGGCGAATTCGAAGTGGGGTTTACCTGTGTTTGCCACCTGGTGAAAGATGGCTTCGTTCTCTTTATTAGGATACAACTCAAAATGGTTTTTCCCAGGAAAAAAAGAAGGGACTTTATCGTCAGCCTTCGCATAGGAAGTATTCACCCTTATAAAGTTAAATTGCCTGTCCATGTGTGCCAGCATCATATTAGGGTGCTCGAAGATAGTTTCAAAAAACTGATTGGCTCTGTAGAGTTCTCTCTGTGCTTTTTTTTCTTCCCCCAGAAGATCAGATATCTTTTGTTTTTCTGAAATAAGTTTAAGGTCAGTATCAATTCCGTTCCGGAAATGCTCCAGTATTCTTCTAAATAAAATGGAATAGGAATTTTCTTTTTTATCAAGAACACAAATTGTTCCGAATACTTCACCGTCAGGCCAGAAAAAGGGAAATCCGAGATAGGAAACCATGTTAAGTTTTATATCAGGGTTTTCTTTCCATGCTGAATCCACCAGTGCATTGGGTACAAGGAGTTCACTTCGTTCCTTTATAACTGTTTCGCAGTAGAGGCCCGTTCCCAGAGAGGCTTTCTCCCCCTCCTTGTAAGGGTTTCCCTCAGATTTACTTGAAAGAAATACAATTATCTCTGTTGTCTCGACCTTCATGATCAGGGTCGCCGGAACATCCAGTATCTCGGCTATAAGATCTATACTGTTCTGCCATTTTTCGATAATATTTTTTTGGATAGTTATATCATTCATTATTGATTACAAGAATAAAAGATTCTGATTGATTTAGCAAGAAGAGGCGATTCATGAATCGCCTCTTCTGCTGCATATTACAAATTGTATATCAAAAAGAGGCAATCGCTTCCAGACCTGCTTTTTCTACAATTTCCAGTCCATGGTCAATATCTTCCACTTTAAAGATAATAACAACACTTCCTTTCTCGTTTATAAGGGATGAATAGAGATATTCAATATTAACACCGTCCCTGTTAAAAATATCCATAACTTTCTTAAGGCCGCCTGGTTTATCATCAAGGATAATTCCTATTACATCTGTCAGCTTGGCAGTGAATTCTGCCTCTTTTAGAACTTTCATTCCTTCATCAGGTTTATCTACAACTATTCTTAATATTCCAAAGTCAGCAGTATCTGCAATAGAGATTGCTCTTAAATTTATGCCTGCATTTGCGATTGTTTTTGTAACTTCTGCCAGTCTGCCTGTTGTATTTTCCAGAAATACTGAAATTTGTTTTACTTTCATTTTTCTCCCGCCTTTGGTAGATCTCTTTTATCTATAACCCTCTTAGCCTTGCCCATACTTCTGGCAATTGATTTAGGTTCGACCAGTCTTATTTTTAAGGATATCCCCAGCTGCTGCTTCATTTCATCATGTATCTTTCTTCGTATAATTTCCAGATCTTTAGTTTCGTCAGAGAAGAAACTTTCTTCCACTTCCACCTGTAATTCGACATTGTCCAGCTGAGTTGATTCTCTGTCAATTATAATCTGGTAGTGGGGCTCAGTATTCTCTATCTTCATTAAGATGTTTTCTATCTGGGAAGGGAATACATTGACACCTTTGATAATAAGCATATCGTCATTCCTGCCCAGAAGTCTGTGCATCTTAACTGTAGTCCGTCCGCAGGAGCACTTATCCCTGAACAGCCATGTTATATCTCTTGTTCTATATCTGATAAGGGGTGTTCCTTCTCTTGAGAGGGTCGTAAAAACAAGTTCCCCTTTTTCACCTTCCGGTAAGACTTCCCCTGTTTCTGCATCTATAATCTCCGGATAAAAGAAATCCTCGTTGATATGCAGGCCGTTTTGTTCCTGGCATTCACAGGAGACTCCGGGTCCAATAATCTCAGTAAGCCCATATATATCGTATGCTTTAAGATTGAGTTTTTTTTCGATCTCAACCCTCATGTTGTCCGACCAGGGTTCTGCACCGAATATACCTGCCTTCAAAGCAAAATCACGAAAATCCAATCCGGATTCACTGGCAACTTCTGCCATAAACAGGGAGTAGGAAGGGGTGCATGTTAATACTGTAGACTTGAAGTCCTGCATATACTGCAGCTGCTTTTGGGTATTACCCGAAGAAATAGGTATGACTGTTGCCCCAATCGGGCCGGCTCCGTGATGTACACCCAAACCACCGGTAAATAATCCGTATCCATATGCATTTTGTATTGTGTCAGTTTTATCTGTTCCAGCCATGGCAAGGCATCTAGCCATTACTTCGGACCATAGGGTACGGTCATTCTCTGTATACCCGGCCACAACCGGTGTTCCTGTAGTTCCTGATGATGTATGTATTTCTACAATATCATCCAGAGAAGATGAAAGAAGCCCATAGGGAAATGTTTCTCTCATTTCTCCTTTTGTTGTAAAAGGCAGTTTGCTGATATCTGCAAGAGTCTTAATATCTTCCGGTTTTACACCCAGTTCATCAAACTTCTTTTTATAGAATGGGACCTTTTCATAAACTCTTTTAACAAGACTTTTTAGACGTTCCAGCTGCAGTTCCTGCATCCGGGCAGTCTCCATGCTTTCAATTTCTTTATTATATATCACTTACTTCCTCCTCTCTCATCAACAACCCTAATTGCTTTTCCTTCCTGTACCGGGAGTACACCTGGTTCATGAAGTTCTACAGTTGGGCTTATGGTTATGGATGCTCTGAGGTTATCAATAATCCGTCTTTTAAGAGCATTCATATCTCTGGCATCATCCGAAAAGATTGAAGGACCAACTTCTGTCTGTACTATCAGTCTGTCCAGAACTCCATCTTTTTTTACAACAATTCTGTAGTTAGTTCCAATTTCAGGCATTTTCATAATTACTTCTTCTATCTGAGATGGAAATACATTAACGCCATTGATAATTAGCATATCGTCCGTTCTTCCCTTAATTCTGCTGATTCTTCTGGAGATCCTTCCACAGCTGCAGGGGCCGGTTATGATAGAAGTCAGGTCTCTTGTTCTATACCTGAGGATCGGGGTTGCTGTTCTTATCAGTATGGACAGAACAAGTTCCCCTGTTTCTCCGTCAGGGACTTCTTCGAGGGTATCCTCATTCACAATTTCCATGTAGTAGGAATCTTCCCATAGATGCATTCCGGCTTTTTGATCACATTCAAATGCAACGCTTGGTCCATTCATTTCTGAAAGCCCATAGGAGTTGTAGACATCGATACCAAAAAGATCTTCTATTTTTTTTCTTATTTCCTCAGAGTGGGGTTCTGCTCCTACCAGGGCTTTTTCCAGTTTGAAATCGGAAGGAATATATCCAAATTCTTCCATTTTTGAATAAAGATAGAGCATGTAGCTGGGAGTCGCATGAACAACTGTTGTCCCAAAGTCTTTCATAAGCTGGAACTGGCGTTTTGTATTTCCACTGGAAACAGGTATTACAAGCATACCAAGCTTTTCGGCTCCATAGTGAAGACCCATACCCCCGGTAAACAGCCCGTATGTCATCATGTTCTGGAAAATATCCCCTCTGTGGCAGCCGACAGAAACCAGAGATCTTGTTGTCAGATCGGTCCACCTGTCCAGGTCGCCCTGGGTCTGGTAGATAACAGTGGGGATTCCTGTTGTCCCGCTGGAAGCATGCATACGTACTACATCCTCTTTGCCTACAGCCATCAATCCAAAAGGATACGCTTCCCTTAAATCTTCCTTTGTGGTAAAGGGAATTTTTTTAATATCAGACAACGATTTAAGATCTTCTGCACTTTTTATACCTATATTGTTCAGTCTGTTTTTGTAAAATGGTGTTTTAAGGGCATTTGTGACAGTTTTTTTATATCGCAGCAGCTGAAGTGCGCCTAGTGCCTCCCTATCCATGGTTTCAATTTCTCTGTCATGATAAAGATCAATCATTTGTCATCCTGTTCTAAGCCTGATTTTTCAGCTGCCCTTTTAAAACCAGCCATGGAGCCTTCTATTACTGAGTCTTTCACACAATATGCAATTCTAAAGTATCCCGGCAGACCAAAACCCCTGCCAGGAACAACAAGTATCCGTTCATCCTTCAGCAGGTCCACTATTTTCATATCATCGCCACCAGGTGCTTCTATAAAGAGATAGAATGTACCTTCGGGAATTCTAAACTGGTATCCACACTGTGCTAATTTTTCTGCCAGATAATCCCGTTTTTTCTTATACAGATCAATATCGACGCTGACTCCCTGAAGCTCAGCAATAGTTCTCTGCATTAAAGCAGGAGCATTTACAAACCCTAGAATTCTATTGCACAGAATAATACCATTGATAAGATTTGTATAATCTTCCGCTTCCGGATTAACTGTAAGCCAGCCGATTCTCTCTCCTGGTATGGATAGATCTTTTGAGTATGAAGTACAGACGATTGAGTTTTTATAGGCATCCATAATGGATGGTACGATGACATCATCGTATACAATCTTCCGGTAGGGTTCATCACTGATCAGGTATAGTGTACGTCCGATTTCAATGCTTTTCGCCTCGAGCATTAGAGACAGACTCTCTATTGTTTCCTGTGGATATATTCTCCCCGAAGGATTATTGGGGGAGTTAATAATAACTGCAGCTGTATTTTTGGTAATTGCCTGTTCTATGGCGTCAATATCAAGATTGAAATCGGCTTTGCCGTTGACGAGTTTCAGTTCTCCACCATGATTGTCACAATAAAATTTATACTCCATAAAGCAGGGGATTGAAGCAATAATATTGTCACCTGGGTTTATCAGTGTTTTAAGAACAGTATTTAAGGCACCTCCTGCTCCGCTGGTCATTACTATATTGTTTTCGTTGACTTTGGTTTTCTGTTCAGAAGAAATATAATCTGCAACCTTTTTTCTAACATCCAGGTATCCGGCATTCGGCATATACCTGTGCATATGCAGGTCTGAAGCTTTTTTAAGAAGAACCTCTGTGAACTTGTCCGGTGGATCCATTGCAGGATTTCCCAAAGAGAAATCAAACACATTATCCTCGCCAAATTCGAGTTTTAGTTTTGCTCCTGTTTCAAACATCCTTCGTATAAAAGATGATGAATCCATCATATTCCGAATTTTTTCTGATATCATTTATGTTTCCTCTCTATGCTGGAGTTTCTCTATTAAAACATAAAAAGAACCTATGGAACAGAATTATATTAAGAAATATTGTCTAAAGTAGCAGATTATTGGTTTGTACAGACGTGAGATCCTGGATCTCTATATTTATCTTTGATTTTCCTGATTAAATGATTACTATTATACTAATATTTATGTACAGGAGCAATTATGCATATAAAAACAGGAATATTAGTATTTTTATTATTGTTTGCAGCAGTTTACAGCACATTCAGTCTTGGGAAAAGTGAAAACACGGGAGATAAGGTTTCTTCCAATGCAATGTCCGGTATTGTGGAAAACGGGTTAAGAATAATTCCTGTAAAAACAGATGGAGGAGATCTTTTTCTTTCTGTTTACAGAGGTGATTATATTGTAATAAGTGCAGTTGATGGGAAATCCCATAAACTTTTAATACCGGCCCTGGATATAGACAGGCCGATTCCGGTTCCGGAAAATGAAAAACCTTATATCAAAATGAAAGAAACCGGGGATATAGAGTTTTCAATTGATAACATAAATGGTGTAATAAGGGTAATAGATTTTGAAGGCCCCAGATATTGGGAATTAACATCTGTTGAAGGCGCTGAATTAATAAAGAATATAGATCCATTTATACTTGATGTCCGTACGAAAGGGGAATATTTGGAAGGACATCTTGAAAACTCGTATCTTCTGCCTGTTCAGATACTCGAAAGAGAAATCGGGTTGATTGAGAAGTATAAGGATCAGGATATACTAATTTACTGCAGATCCGGTAACAGAAGCACTGTAGCATCTAAAATCCTGCTGGATGCAGGATTTACTAATGTATATAATCTTCGTTATGGAATAAGCGGCTGGACTTCTGATGGATATTCTGTGGTGGTTGAATAAAATGCATTGGCAGAGAACCAGAAATGCTGTGTTCCCACAAGAAGCTCAAGTTTTTTCCCTTCAAGAGTTCCCGAGACAGCATATCCCGTATAGTCCCAGACGCTGTCAGTTTGCCGGTCCCTGAACAGTTTTCCATCAAAATAGAAATCAAGTTGTTCTCCTTCAACATCTGACAGGAATGCGTTTGCAGTGCCTACATCCCTTCCATCATTGATCCTGGATGCATCCAGTGCGGATGCAGTTCCTGCAGTCCAAAACACCACAATTTTTCTGCCGGTAAAAATATCATTTACAACTTGTTTCTGTTTGAGTGTTTTATAGCTGAAATGGCGTATTTCATTATCCCTTTCAACTGTCAGTATTCTATCTAGGGTACTTAAATTTTCATCCGTCAAAGGAGGAGCTTCTCCTCTATAAAGAAACGGGGAGCCTGTATCGTAACCTGCATAGGGATTACTCCCATATGGACGGTCCCAGCCTGTATTTGTTGACAATACAAGAGCATTTGGATACCTGATTTTAGCATCACCCCAGGATATAAAGAGAGAAGGAATAAATTTCAATCTACTGCCTGTGAACCTTCCTGCAAGACCTTCTCCTGTTGCCTGCTGCCACCATGTTTCCGTTTGCCTGTCATACATGATAAGATTAGAAAATCTTAAACGACCGGTTGTTCCAAAATCAAGGTCCATTCCCTCCATTCTGCTTTCGAACACAATTCCCGTATTACAAAGGGGGCAGAATGTAACTGCTATAGGGAGACCGCCAATGCTGTCATTAACAATTTCATGCCAGGTTAGTATTTGTACAGGATAAATTTTGGTTTTTTCCAGGTACCGGACCACAATAACAGGTTCCCGTTCACCGGTTGTCTTGTCCGCCTCTTCAATTTCGATGAATTGTGGATTGTCTATTGTAGGTATTCCATCCTTAGGCGGTCCTCCGGAGAAGATTTCATCTAATGAAATTATACTATTGGTAAAATCTGTACTGAACTCCCTGAAAGGTTTGTTGTTTGCATTTTCTGCTGAAACTTCAGTATTGGTACCACAGGATATGATTAGTAATATAGCCGGGAGAATAAGCAGGTTTTTCATAGTGCCTCCATATATTAGTAATATACTCATATATGAAACAGAATACTAATTATTGTTCTGAATGACCTAAAAAGATTTATATTGTCTATAAGCCATAGCTTGTATTCTTATAGTTGATTGTCAATGCCTATTTTCTCTATTAGCATTGCTTAGTCGCTCATAGAGGATAAATATGACTGAAATCCAGCGAATTTTGTTAACTAATATCAAAAAATACAGATCCCGTCGTAAGTATACCCAGATGAAACTTGCAGAACTCTGTGATGTATCACCAAGTTATATTGGTGAAATTGAAATTGGCAGGAAATATCCATCTGTAAAAACTCTTGAAAAAATTGTAAAAGCTCTGGATGTAAAACCCTATAAACTCTTTATGGATGAAAATGATTTAATGGATTTTGATAAAGAAGACTTATGGAGTGATCTCAAAGAGAAAATAACACATCAGATTGCCTGTGATATTGACTCTGTTTATACTCATTATAAGGGTGATAAATCAGGTAGATAGGAAAGGGAAACAGGTAACCGGATACAGGAGAAAGGAAGATAGGAGGCGAAAAAAGATTCCAATATCTTTCGTATTCCGTCCTCCCGTTTCCATCCTCCTTTTTTAAGCAACACTTCCGTGATTTTGTTTTATTGTTCTCGTGAGCAGGTGATCTGTAATACTTCTATATATTAGTTCGTGACCGGCCGCCCCGGGGTGCATTCCATCTATTCCTATCAGATCCTCAAGATTGTCATCCAGCAGGAATCTGCTTCTGATATCGATCATATCTATACCATAGTTACGGGTAACAGTTTCAAAGATATTATTATAGGATTCGTGGTGGTAATAAATTCTACTGACATTTCCAAGCCACTTCATTATATTCTCTCCGGAAAGCTTTGATGCCAAAAAGTTAAAAAACTTCTCTGCATGAAGAGGGGGGAAGTTAAGAGATATAGTCGGAACATTGTTTTTTATAAAATAATCATAGATAGAGCAGAGATTATCTTCAAACTGACTTTTTACTACAGTGGGAAGATGGATACTGTCCGGATTTTCAGCGATCTCTTTCCAGTTATAATTACAGTCATTTGCACCAATACTTATAAATACAATATCCGGCTCCGATTCTTTAAGTTTTTCAATGTTTGTAAGAAGTTTCTCTGAGGTGAGTCCGAATTTTCCACCATTTTTTGTGTTTGAGAATACTGTTTCTTTAAATTTATTGTAATAGGAACTTTCCAGAACTTTGTAACGTCCATTCTCCATAGAGACACCTTTTACAATTGAGTCTCCTAAAAATAGTACTGATGTATGCCCCTTATTAAGCTGCTTGTTCATATGGCCTCCACTCGTTTTATAACTGCTTTTGCAATTTTTATTTTTTCGTTTAATTCCTGTTTCATGGTATCTATAATTATTGATTTTTCTTTTTCTTCCCTTACACTGTTCAGAAACTCTGCAATGCCGCTTAGTTTATAGCCGATATACTGCATGTCTCTTATCAGAATAAGATCATTTAAAATTTTTTTTTCATAGAATCGTTTGTTTTTGTATATGCGTGGTTTCAATATAAGATTTTCTTTTTCATAGAATTTAATTGTTCTCTCTGGTATTCCTGTTGTTTCCGATAGTTCCTTCAATTGAATTAAGGTATCATTCTCAAAAAGATTTTCTTCTCTGGGTACTCCAACTTCACTTAGCACTTTTAAACAGGCCTCATCGCTGTATCCAAGGCGTTTTAGTTTCTGCCAGGATTGAAATATATCGAGGTCTATATTGGAAAAGTAAAGTGAATCTTCGATAAGTCCAAAAGTTTTAAAATTGTTTATCTGTTCTCTACCAAGTTTGAACTTCTTTTTAACATCATTAAGGTCCAGTGGTTTTAATTTTCTGAACTCCCTTATTCCATCAAGGTCTTGTTCACTGTAACTCTCTTTTTCTTCCAGGATCTTCTGATCAATGAAAAATTGAAATTTTTCATCGTCAATTTTGATTCTTTTTTGAAGGTCCTTTTTTGAAAGTACCTTGTCACTCATGTTTATTACCTCTTTACGGGTAATATATAGTATTGACAGTAATATGTCAATAAAAATTTGTGACTATTTGTATCAATAAAATATATTGACAGTAGTTTTTGCTTTAAGTAAGTAAAAACAACACCCCAAACAACACTTTAGTGTCTATGTGATAACTCTGTTTCATAAGTAAACTTGCTGACAATAAGCTGGTTTATTAAGCTTATAATTTACTTTTTACAGGAGTTTAGAAGATGAAGAAATTACTGTTACTGTTATCGATGATAGCCGTTGCAACATCTGTTTTTGCAGATGAATTTATTGAGATCAGGGGATATGAGAATAATGATTATCTGGTTTACAAGGAGGAAGCAGCTGAGGTTCTTGAAGCTGTGGACAATACATCCATTGGAGAATTTACTCTAAATGAAATGAAAGAGCTTGCCCTTGATCTCTCAATACCATTCCAGAAAATGCAGTATGTAAAAAAATCGAAAATTGCTTCGTTTATACTGCCTGGTGTCGGGCAGTATATGAATGATGATCCACTGGGTGGAACACTTTTCCTCGTTTCAGACCTGGCTATTACAGCCGGAACATTGATTGGAGCCTACTACCTGCTGCCGGATGAGCTGAAATTTGACAGACTGAACTATTTTAGAGATTCCAGTGCTACTATTAATGAGCGATGGGAGAATCAGAGCTTTATGGATATGCTTCCAACTATAGGGGTCATTGCGGGAGGAATTGTGGTAAGCGGTATTGTCAGATTGATTTCAGCAACTCATGCCGGAAAGCTGGCACAGAAAAATATTGCAGATGGTAAGGTTCAGTTTGAACCAAAACTGATACTCCCTGCTTTTGACTCATCTGAAGAGCACGGCTCAAACCAGGCAGGTTTTGGACTCGGGATGGGAATAGGCTTCTAAAAAGGTTTTGTATAAGCAGATTGCGGTTGAATGCTGCAGTCTGCAGTACTATGGTTCCTATATACTGGGATGTGATAGCCTGGGATGTGATAGCCTGGGGGAGTGGGAAGCATTTTTTTTGTTGGTGTTGAGGGTGTGGGTGTTGTATAATCGATCTATGCCTGCGCCAATTTTAATCACAAAACTGTATATACCCCCGCTTCAGCCTAAAACTGTGCTTCGGCCTCATCTAATTAAACGACTGAATGATTGTAAGCAATGTAAACTAACCCTTGTCTCTGCCTCCGCCGGCTTTGGTAAAACAACTCTGATCAGTGAATGGGTTGCAGGCTGCAAGCAGCCGGTTGCCTGGTTGTCCCTGGATGAAGAGCATGAAGACCCTTCACGTTTTTTGACATACTTTATTGCCGCTTTACAGACTATTGCTGCAGATATTGGAGATGGACTATTGGCTATGCTCCAATCGCCCCAGCCACCGTCAACTGATTTTATTCTGACGAGTCTGCTCAATGAAATTACCACTATCCCAGACTCTTTTATCCTTGTTCTTGATGATTACCATGTACCTGACGGCGAAGCAGTCAACAGTATACTTACCTTTTTTCTTGAAAATATGCCGCCCCTAATGCACCTGGTCATCGCAACACGTGAGGATCCACATCTTCCCCTGGTTAGGTTAAGAGGCCGTGGGCAATTAATCGAACTGCGGGCAGCAGACTTGCGATTTACTCTCTCCGAATCAGCAGGATTCCTCAATCAGATGATGGGTCTGGACCTCTCGACAG
Source organism: uncultured bacterium (assembly GCA_965371875.1). Taxonomy (GTDB): domain Bacteria; phylum Spirochaetota; class Spirochaetia; order B11-G9; family B11-G9; genus JAJRQE01. Next base: position 2,729 of record CBDVAD010000029.1, on the reverse strand, counting down.
ACGATATCGCTGCTTTGGAAACACGCACCGAAGGATGGATTACCGGTCTGCAATTAGCTGCAATTTCCATGCAGGGGCAAAAAAATACTACTGGCTTCATTGAATCTTTCACCGGCAGTCACCATTTCGTACTGGACTACCTGATTGAAGAAGTCCTGAAACAGCAGTCGGAAAGTATTCAGTCTTTCATGCTGGGTACATCTATCCTCGATCGTATGTGCGGTTCTCTTTGTGACGCAGTTCTACTTAAGCCCTCTGGTACAGGACAGAAAATACTGAGACACCTTGAACAATCCAATATGTTTATTATCCCACTGGATAATGAGCGGCGCTGGTACCGTTATCATCATCTCTTTTCTGAATTGTTAAGACAGAGATTAAGCCAGAGTTCTGCTTCATTTTTAGGGAATGGAGGTGTAGCTGAACTTCATAATCGGGCTTCTGAATGGTATGAAAACAATGACCTGGGTCTTGAAGCTTTCCATCATGCTGCTGCCGCTAATAATATTGATCGTGCTCTGCGCCTGATTGAAGGGAAACGGATGTCTCTGCACTCTCATGGAGTTGTTGCTTCTGTTCTGAACTGGTTGAAATCGCTGCCGAAAACAGTAATGGATAACAAACCTCTATTGTGGATAACCTATGCCTCTGTCTCATTGGGGTTTGGCCGGATTTCCAATGTTGAACAGATTCTGAAAGCTGCTGAAGCAGCTCTGGACGGTACTAAGTCAGATGAGACCAGCCGGGATATGACAGGGCGTATTGCCTCCATGCGGGCTATTTTGGCAGTTCCGCTATATAATGTGGAAACTATGAAAACACAATCCCTTCGTGCACTTGAGTACCTTCACCCAGAGAACCTCTCAGCTCGTACTACCTCTACATGGACATTAGGGTTGGCATATGAAGAGTTAAAGGATCATCCTGCAGCCAGAGAAACTTATCACAAGGCATTATCAATGGGTAAAATATCGGGGAATGTTGTATTCACTTTATTGGCAAAGGCAGGACTTGGGTATATGGAAGAGGTTGAAAATAAGCTTCATCTGGCAGTTCAAATCTATCAGCAAATTCTTCAGCTTGTTGGTGACCAACCTCTGCCTGTTCTCTGTGATGTTCATCTGGGTTTAGCCCGGGTATTCTACCAATGGAATGATATGGATTCTGCTTTACAATATACCAATTCAAGTATCGAGCTTGCCAGGTTGTTTGAAAATACTATTGACAGATTCATTGTCTGCGAGATTTTTCTGTCACATTTAAAACTGGTTACAGGAGATATTGATGAAGCTGCTTCTCTTTTAGCCGGGACAGCTCATTCAGTACATCAGTATGACTTCGTTCACAGAATCCCTGAACTTGCAGCCCAGCAGGTTTTGACTATGATCAGACAGGGGAATCTCGAAACAGCAGCTCAAATCGCTGAAAAACATGACCTGCCTATGAGCGAAGTTCGGATATATCTGGCTTTAGGAAAAGCTTCTGATGCACTGGCAATACTGGAGCCAATGGATCAGAAGCTGGAAGGAAGAGATTGGGACAATGAAAAACTAAATGTTATGATTCTAAAATCTATTGCTTTACATATGCAGGGGAAAAAAGACAGGGCCATTCAATTGCTGGTCAGTGTATTAACTTTAACAGAACCGGAAGGATTTATCCGTATTTTCATAGATGAAGGTCTTCCAATGTTCAGATTGTTATCCGAAGCAGCAGCTCAGGGATTTATGCCAGAGTATATTGGCCAACTGACAGCTGCATTCAAAGCAGAAAAAAAACAAAATGAAGAGATACAGCCTTTAATCGACCCATTAAGCCCCCGGGAGCTGGAAGTTCTGGGGCTCATTGCTCTTGGTCTGTCTAATAATGAAATTTGCGAAAAACTGTTTCTGGCTTTAGATACAGTCAAAGGTCATAATCGAAGAATATTTAGCAAACTTGATGTAAAAAACCGTACAATGGCAATTTCAAAAGCCAGATCTCTCAATATTCTTAACTCCCAATAGGTTAATACAACACCTCAAACAACACTTTAGTGTCTACCGTTCTCATATTTTAGCAGTTATATTTTATATAACCGATTATAGGAGAGATAAGGTGATGTCAGACAAAGTCAACCTGAAAACTGATCCGGATCAATCCATTATTTATCAAATCAGGCTTAAGGGTTCTCTAACCAGTCAATGGTCAGAGTGGTTTGAGGGTATGGCTGTCACTTTGGAAGATAATGGTGATACGCTTGTTACAGGAGCTGTAACTGATCAGGCCGCTCTGCATGGGTTATTAAAACAGGTACGTGATTTAGGAATGCCGTTGATCTCGGTCAATCGTATTCAATAACAGGAGAAAAAATGAGTTCAGACAGAGGAACATCGATCATTGTGGGAGTATTGATTCTGGCGGCCTATGGAGTATTGGCCAGCTTATTTACAGAATCATTAACAATAGTTGTATCCCTTGAGTTAATGAGTGGTGCTGCAGTAATTGCTATTGCAGTATTGATGTTTCCACTCTTGAAACCCTGGAATAAAAGAATAACACTTGGGTATCTTGCGGCCAAGGTGATTGAGGGTGGCCTCATGATCATTGCTGGAATTTTGCTTTTATCTGATAGCTCTTTTTTTCTGGGAATACGTGATTTGATTTATGTGAGTCATACATACATTTTTATCCTGGCTTCCATGTTGCTTTATTATTTATTGTATCAATCAAAACTCATTCCACAATTT
>CBDVAD010000028.1:0-16416 GCA_965371875.1 uncultured bacterium | reverse complement strand
ACATCTTTAAGTGTTGTTTTTTCAAAGTATCCTCTAAAATGAAGATATGAGTTATTCCAAAGCTGGTTAACAATACACTCACTGAATCTTTCACATGTTTGTGTAGAATCCTCAACACAAGGCGTTAGTATAAGACCTTCACCTACTGCATCAAAAATTTCTGCTATTGTTATTTCCTCTGCCTTCCTGTCCAGTCTAAAACCACCTCCGGGTCCTCTGACTGAATTTATTATACCGCCTTTACGGAGTTTGAAGAAAATTTGTTCCAGAAACTCGGCTGATATATTTTCTATTTCTGAAATTTTGCGTATAGATACAGGCTTTTCGTTACCCTGCATTGCCAGCTGGACTATTGCACGTACCGCATATCTACCTTTAGTTGTAATTCTCATTTATTTTAATCCTATTAAAGTGTACAGACTCTATATTGGAAGTATAACTTATTATTTCTTATTTGTAAATGACAAACCTTAGTAATTAGATATTGTATTAACCCCGTTTAAACACCACGACCCGAAATCCCCTGTACTTCCTTGAATTAAGCTGTATCCAACCCTTATGATTTTTCACTGCTCCTGCAATATATGAGCTTTTACCTGTCATAATTAGTATGGCGCCAGACTTTGTAATTGGTAAAAAACTATCCAGAATTGAATCATCAGAGTCGTCCAGAGATATTATTATGGAATCGTAAAGAATGTCTGTATTGTTGGCTGATGGGCTAGAATGATTTGAAGAAGAGACGCGATAAATCGTGTCTGTACGCAATTTCTCAGGACAACATGTGTGTATTAGTGACAGATCCTCTTCATTATCAAAACTGAAGGTTTTTAGCAGGTTTTTTTTGCTTATTTTCAGCTGGAGGATATCTCTGGATGCAAGTATTGTTTCAGTTATCCTTCCGGGATTTATCAGGTGTGAAATGATTGGAAGATGTCCCTGTCCGGGATTCCAGAACAGAGTCCGGCCGGATACAGGCTGTTTTTCCATTACCTGTACTGCTGTCTCTATATGATAGGGAACAGTATCAAAGCCGGGTAGATTATAGACAGTTTTAAGGGTATATCGGAGTTTATTAATCTGGAAGTCCGCAGAATCTCTAATATAACATTCATGAAGATCTTCAACGTTTCTCACATTGCCAGATTTTTCTGAATTACTGGTTCCTTTGTAATGGAATACTGAGTATTCTCTTGTATCCTCAGTGAAGATAATCTCAGCTTTGGTTTTTCTTATCGCTGTCTGAATGGTATCCCGAAGAGTTGTCACTACTACAACTGCACAAATACCATTTGGGGTCAGAAAGTCTAAGCTATTGGTAATAAACTTCTGGAGTACGGTATTTCCTGCCTTTGCCGGGAGATTTGAAAGTATAAGATCCTGTGAACCTGTTTCTATGCCATCGAGTGCAAGGTTTCCACTGTAGTGGATCTCTTTAATTTTATTATGTCCGGCATTTTTCTTTGAAAACTCAATGGCCAGTGCATCCCTGTCCTGTAGTGTAATATCTATGTCAGGATATTTCTTTTTTAGTGATAAACCTATGACCCCAATCCCGCATCCTACATCCACCAATCTCTTTATCCTGGAGAAATCGATCTCTTTTGCAAGTGTTTTAAGAAGGAGTTTTGTTCCTGTATCTATAGTATAAGAGCTGAATAATCGTTGGGAAAGAAAAAAAGAGAGGTTCACTCCGTTAAAACGGAATGGAACCTCTTTGTTGGAATATCTTTCTATAAGATTCAATTATTTACCCGTTCAACATAGTCCTTTGTTTCTGTATTTACCATTATTCGCTCGCCCTGTTTAATGAATATAGGAACTTTAACTTCCAGGCCCGTTTCTATTTTTACTAACTTTGATGCTCCCTGGACTGTGTCGCCCTTAACACCTTCAAATGCCTCTGTTACTTTGTAAACAACTTTATATGGAATAATTATATCAAGAGGCTTTTCTTCCCACATAATTATTTTGTATGTATCTCCATCCCTCATAAGAAGTTTGTAGTCTGCAAAGCCCTCCATGGGAACTTCGAACTGATCGTATGTCTCTGTGTCCATAAAATGGAATGATTCCTCATCACTGTATAGAAACTGACATTCTTTATCTTCTACTGTAATTTCCTCTATATTATCCTGTGTTTTCATGGTTTCTTTAAGAACCCGTCCAGTTTCAGGACTTTTTAGTTTTAAACGAACAAATGCCGAACCCTTTCCCGGATTTACAAAGTCCCGTTCAACCACAATAAATGGTGAACCCTTTATTAGAAGGGCCATGCCCTTATCTATTGCTCCTGCTTTCATATTTATTAAGACCTCAATATAATTTTTTTCTTCTTTAATTCCCTTCAGCCATTCTGATATTTCGGCTGAAGAGAAGAAAAAAGGGAGTCTGGAGACGGGAGGCCGGAGAATGGAAGATTTTTGTTCTTCTATTTATTCCTGTCTCCCTTCCTCCTGTCTCCATTCTCCCCTCCTACCATAGCAGAGAATGGAAATAAAATCACCCCTTCGATTGAGCTTGCTCCTGTCAACATCATTACCAGTCTGTCCACACCAAGAGCAACTCCGGAACATTCAGGAAAGTTTTTATCAAATATCTTACTGTAATTGTTATCAATATCCGGAATGACCCTGGCAGTGGCCGATACTTTATAATATTCAGACTCAAATAAATTTTTTACTTTTTGACTATCAGTTTCTTCGGAATAACAGTTTGCAATTTCATTTCCATTAACGTAGAGTTCCCATCGTTCCCTCCATGGAGTTCCGTTTATCTCTTTGGAAAGACACTGGATTTGACGCGGGTAGTTATACAGTACTATGGGCCTGTCTTTTGGAAGTTCCGGTTCTATAAAGCTTAGAAAAATTCTATTAAAGATATCTTCCCAACTATCAGTTTTATCGGGGCTTAGACCCAGGCGCACTGCCTCTTTCTTTAGCAGACTTATTGACTGACACTTTAAAAGATCGATGGAAACGTATTCGTTAAACACTTCCTCGATACTTTTTCTACGGAATGGAGGTTTAAACCAGTCGGGAGTTTCGTGATTTGTAAGAGATAGAAAAAGTTCCTCTGTTGTTTTTATAGAATCCAGGTAATCAGCACCTATTGTATACCATTCAAGCATTGTAAATTCCGGATTGTGATCTTTTCCAATCTGCTCATTGTTTCTAAAGCTCTTTGTTATTTGGAAAATAGATCCGGAACCCATGGCTATAAGCTTTTTCATAAAAACTTCAGGAGAGGGTATAAGGTAAAATTGACGTTCCCCATGAAAATTGCTGGAAAATGTTGTTTCAAAGATATCGATAGTAGATTCAGGTATTAACTCAGGAGCCAGAATAGGAGTTTCCACCTCAAGGTATCTGTTTGTCTGGAAATAAGATCGTATTTTGGTTATTATAGCACTTCGTTTACTTATGTTTTGAATATTCATGAATCAAATGTATCAGAAAAGGTTAGACTCTTCAGCCCCTTCGGGGCTTATGGAATTACTCAGGAAATAGCTGGAAAAAGAATCTAATTTGGCGTAGGATGTGACTTCGTTTCGCTATAATTTTAATATCCATATGTCGAATATATCAGAGAACAGGATAAACTAAAATGAATAACAATAACTTTTCAGATAGAATTGCTCAGAAGCTAAAAATTAAAAGAGATCAGGTAGAAACAGTTATAACTCTTCTTGATGAAGGTTCTACTATCCCTTTTATAGCCAGATATAGAAAAGAGGCAACTGGAGAGCTTGATGAAGTTGCCATTCTGAATATCAGAGATCAGTTAGACGGCTTGCAGAAGTTTGACAGTAGAGTAAATGCAATACTCAAGTCTATGACAGAACAGGATTGTCTAACCAATGATCTCGAGAGAAAAATTAGAAATGCCTCTACTCTCTCAGCCCTTGAGGATGTCTATCTTCCATTTAAACCAAAACGAAGAACCAGAGCTATGGCAGCGAGAGAAAAGGGTCTTGAAGCTCTGGCAGATTATATTCTAAAAAATCAGACGACCCTGGATCCGGATCAGGTCGACTCTGCAGAAAATGAAGCTCTTAAATATGTGGATGATAATAAGGGTGTTTCCACTTATCTTGAGGCCCTGACAGGTGCCAGAGATATAATAGCCGAATGGATAAGTGAGGATTCTGTTCTTCGCTCGGAAATAAGAGAGTATTTTCAAAAACATGCAGTTTTTACATCTAAACTTATAAAGGGTAAAGAGCAGGAAGGTGCAAAGTATAAAGACTACTTTGCATGGTCTGAAAGTGCCCACAGATCCCCCTCTCACAGAGTTCTTGCAATTTTCAGGGGAACCTCCGAGGGATTCTTAAGGTTTCATATACTTCCTGATGAAGAAGCTGCTCTGGAACTGATTAAAAATCGCTATCTTAAGGCTGGGGTTGGTAATAATAGCTGTGCTGAGCAGGTTCTTGCAGCTGTTAAAGACAGCTACAAACGTTTATTGGTTCCTGCAATGGAAACGGAGATGAAAAACAGTTTAAAAGAGAAGGCGGATACTGAGGCGATTCGGGTTTTTGGTGGGAATCTTGAGGAGCTTCTTCTTGAAGCTCCTTTAGGGCAGAAAAGGGTTCTTGCAGTTGATCCCGGTCTTCGTACAGGATGTAAAATTGTCTGTCTGGATTCTTCGGGTAAATTATTAAAATATGATACTATTTTTCCTCTTCCACCTGTAAACAGAATGGAAGAAGCAGGTCAAAAAATGAAAGCTCTGGTTAAAGAATATAGTATTCAGGCTATAGCTGTGGGAAATGGTACAGGTGGAAGGGAGGCGCTTGCATTCTGCAGGAATCTGCACCTGGACAGTAGTATTCTTATCACTGCTGTAAATGAAAACGGGGCATCTGTCTATTCTGCTTCAGAAGCAGGTAGGGAGGAGTTTCCTGATCATGATCTTACTGTAAGGGGCTCTGTTTCCATTGGACGTCGTCTTATGGATCCACTGTCGGAGCTTATAAAGATAGATCCCAAATCCATAGGCGTTGGCCAGTATCAGCATGATGTGGACCAGAAAGAGCTAAAGCACTCACTGGATGATGTTGTGGCCTTTTGTGTTAACAGGGTAGGGGTAGAGGTGAATACTGCGAGTGCCAGACTTCTTCAGTATGTTTCAGGACTCTCTGGTAAATTAGCATCTGCCATTGTTCGGTACAGGGATGAAAAAGGCCCCTTTAAATCCAGATCTGAAGTTCTTGCTGTTCCAGGAATGGGAAATAAATCCTACCAGCAGTCTGCAGGTTTTATCAGAGTCAGGGGAGCAGGGAATCCTCTTGATAACTCTGCTGTTCACCCTGAAAGTTATCATATTGTTGAAAAAATGGCTTCAGGTTCCGGTGTGGCTGTAGGAGAACTAATTGAAAATGAACCAATTTTAAAAAAGTTGATTCCTGAAGATTATATAGATGATACAACAGGGCTTCCTACAATCAGAGATATTATAGATGAACTCAAAAAACCAGGCAGAGATCCAAGAGAGAATTTTACCCTTTTTAGTTTTAAGGAGGGTGTTACTTCTCCTGAAGATCTGGAAGAAGAGATGATATTATTCGGCATAATAACAAATGTTACTGCTTTTGGCGCATTTGCAGATATTGGAGTGCATCAGGACGGGCTTATTCATATCAGTCAGCTTGCTGATCGATTTGTCAGGAACCCAATGGATATTGTAAAGGTTAATCAAAAAGTTACAGTAAAGGTAATAGGTGTAGATTTGAAACGTGGTCGGATTTCCCTTTCCATGAAAGGGTTATAGATATATATTGGTAGGGGCGACCGGCCGGTCGCCCCTACCAATGGGACACCGTGTCCTAAAAATGAATTACAGTGGTTGGATGCCAAAATATTCGACTCACAGGAGATACAATGCAGACAATTAAACCAGGAGACAAAATGCATGGGTTTACCCTTGTTTCTGTTTCCGATCAGGAAGAATATAAAGGAAAGGGTTATACCTTCAAACATGATAAAACGGGACTGGAACTGTTTCATCTGCATAATGATGATACAGAGAATCTTTTCTCATTTACATTTAAAACTCCCGCTTCTGATAATAAAGGGGTTGCTCACATACTTGAGCATTCAGTGCTTTCGGGATCAGAAAAATATCCTGTTAAAGATCCATTTATGGCGCTTATGAAGGGTAGTATGAATACCTTTTTAAACGCTATGACATATCCTGAAAAAACAGTTTATCCTGCAGCCTCACCAGTGGAGAAAGATTATTTTAATATGATGTCTGTATATGCGGATGCTGTATTTTTTCCTCTTTTAAAAAAGGAAGTTTTTCATCAGGAGGGGCATCGACTGGAGTTTGATGAAGATGGAAATCTAAAAATTGTAGGTATTGTTTTTAATGAAATGAAGGGTGCCTACTCTGATCATGATTCTATAGTTGGTGAATGGTGTTACAGATCATTATTTCCGGATACGCAGTATCATTATGATTCCGGTGGTGAGCCCAGCGCCATACCTGATCTTAGTTATGAAGAGTTCATAAATTATCATGAAACATACTATCATCCCTCAAACTGCAGGGTGTTTCTATATGGAAATATCCCATCAGAGAAACAGTTGCAATTTTTGGAAGATGGATTTTTGAATAGTTTTGTGCAAAAGAATGTTGATGCAGAAATAAAAAATCAAATTCGTTGGGAAAAACCCCGTTCAATAGAGTTTACATCTCCTCTAACAGATGATGAGGACCCGAAAGGTAAGTCAACAATTGCTGTAAACTGGTTGATGAATGATATAGGGAATCCCCTGGGGCTTCTTAGTATGGAAGTTCTAAGTGATATTCTTCTGTCCAATAGCGGATCCCCTCTCTATAAAGCCATTGTCGATTCCGGCCTTGGAGCAGATATTTCTCCGGTCAGCGGCCTTGAAACTGATGTGAGGGAGCTGATTTTTTCTGTTGGTATTCGTGGTACAGACCCTGATAAAAAGGAAGCCTTTGAAAAATTACTGGAAGATGAGCTGACTAAGTTAGTAGAAAATGGACTTCTTCCTGATATTGTTAAAGGTGCTCTGAAAAGAGTGGAGTTTAGAAACAGGGAGATAAAGGGAGGTTCCCCCTTTGGTCTAAGATTAATGGGAAAGTCTCTCCGTGGATGGCTGCATGGGTATTCTCCTGAAACAACTCTCGAGTTTTCCCGTTGGATGGAAGAGCTCAAAGAAAAAGTTGCAGCTGACAACAAATATTTTGAAAAACTTATTAAGCAGATTTTTCTTAACAATAATCATAGGGCAACTGTAGTAGTTCGTCCGGATGTCACACACACCAAAAAACAGGAAGAAACTCTTGATCTGCGGGTTAAAGAGATTATAAGTACAATGGATGCCAGGGAAGAAGCGGTAATTAGAGTGGAAAATAAAGATCTCCGCTTGTTTCAGGATACACCTGACAGTGAAGAAGATACCGCAAAGATTCCTTCTCTTTCAATGGATGATTTGCCGGTTGATATCACTTACATTGATACAAAAGTTTCTAATATTGGAAATATACCCGTTTACACTCACGATCTTTTTACAAACGGGATAGATTATGTGGATTATAGTTTTGATATCCCGGGGCTTAGTGAAGAAGAGCGAATGTATCTTCCCCTGTTTGCAAAAATGATTACTACAGCTTCTCTTCCTGATATTCCCTATGATGAGGTTGCAAGAATATTAACACTTATTACAGGAGGATTCGGCTCTTTTCTGGAATCAAGTGTTATACATCCCGATAGAGAAATATTAAAAGATCTGGTTTTTTTCCGGGTAAAATTTCTGGAATCTGATTATAAAAAAGCTCTTGATTTTATTTTCAGGATGTTTAAGGAGAGTATGCTTTCTGATGAAAAAAGGCTGAAAGATGTTTTAATAGAAATGAAGAACGATTATTTAGCTGCTGTAATCCCTTCAGGTAATGCCTTTGCCGCTCTTCGGGCAGGCAGCAGGTTGAGTGAAACTCTAAGAAGAGAAGAGCAGTGGAGAGGGATTGATCAGCTTCTTTTTCTAAGTAAAATCAGCGAAGACACAGGCTTGAATAGTCTAAAGAATATTGGAACTATTCTGGAAGGGATAAGAGGGAAAGTTTTAACCGGCAATATGCTCAGTGTTAACATTACTGCTTCCGGGGCTGAACTTACTAAACTTTATAGTTATCTTGAAGAGATATTAGCTGCCTTTCCTGTTGGAGACGCGGCCGGTGCTGATCCTGAAATTGGTATTGGTCCTGAACTCAGGGAACAGGAGGCTCTTATTATTCCTTCACCTGTATCCTATGTTGCCCAGGCTTTTCGATCTTCTCTGATTGAAGCCAGGGAGTACGGGCCAGAAGTTCTTCTCTCCCATATTCTTCGTACAGACTACCTTTGGGAAAATGTAAGGATGAAGGGTGGAGCCTACGGAGCCTCGGCATCTGCAAATGGAATGGAAGGTATTTTTAGTTTTTCATCATACAGGGACCCTAATATTGAGAAGACTATTGATGCTTTTAGAAAAGGACTGGAGCTTCTTTCCAAAGAAGGGGTAACTAAGGATATACTTGAAAAAGCAATTATTACCATTGTGGGACGGGATGTAAGACCCCAGTCTCCTGGGGAAAAGAGTATAATAGGGTTTATTAGAAAGCTCTATAATATTACTGATAATATAAGGAAAACCAGGCGTAATTCTATTATGGAGTCCAATTCTTCTTTACTTCAAGGGGCAGCAGAAAGATTACTTGACAGCATGTCTGAGTCTGCTATTGTTATATTGGCAGGAAAAGAAGGTCTCGAAAGAGCGTCTGAATCGTTAAAGGGGTTAATGGATAACAGTATAAACCTGCCTCAGTAACAGGATAACTATAGCTTGCGGGGCATCTGCCCTGGAAGCTTCATAATAAAGTTCGAAACGGGATGTAATGGTATGAATGATAATCCTCTGGAAAAATACAAGAATCTGGCAGCGTGGCAGGAAAAGAAGCTTCTTGAAGGGAAAAGAGAAATAGATGATCTGAAGATCATGTACGATAATATTGTTGAACACGGTACACTGATTGAAAATGATCTTGAAAAAGCTAATGTTGAGACGAAAAAGCTTCTTAACTCAATGAAGAAGTATCTCTCTCCTCAGCTGTTTAATTCCATTGTTAATAGCTCTGATGCAGATACAGATCTATCCTATAAACGAAAAAAGTTTACTATCTTTTTTTCTGATATTGTAGGGTTTACTCAGATAACAGATATGATAGAACCTGAAGCTCTCTCCACTCTTCTTAATGATTATCTAAACGAGATGTCAAAGATAGTCACCAGATACGGTGGTACCATTGATAAATTTATAGGTGATGCAATAATGATTTTTTTTGGAGATTCTGATTCAGGTGATAATGGTGAATCTGCAAAGCAGTGTGTACGGATGGGGCTGGAGATGCTTAAGAAAACTAAAGCCCTCAGCGAAGATTGGCTTTCAAGGGGCTCTCCAAGCCACCTTAAGGTTCGCATGGGGATTAATACAGGTTTTTGCACAGTTGGAAACTTTGGAAGCAGTGACAGGATGGACTATACACTGATTGGAGGTCAGGTAAACATTGCGTCCAGACTTGAGAAGATCTCAGATGAAAACTCTATTACAATAAGCAATTCAACATACAATCTTGTAAAAGAGATAGTAGTTGTAGAACCTCCTGTTAGTACGGCAATTAAGGGGATTAACCATCCTATAGAGGTTTATAAACTAATCCGGCTGAAGGATGAGTCTGAAATAGTGAAAGGTGAATACTGTATAGAAACAGATAACGGATTTGTGCTTAAACCCATCAGTTTTGATAACAAATATACATCTGATTCAGAGAAGGGTACTATTATTCAATCTCTGGAAACAGCACTTGAGAATATCAGGAAAAAGTGATCTCCACCTTTCCGTAGAGTTTTTGGAAATTCCTAAGAGATTTAATCTGCCATGGGATGGATTCACTTCCCAGAATTGAAATATCTTTATCCAGTTTCCTCATTTTTATAATAAACATACTTAAGGCAGATATTCCGGAACTGTTTAAAAATTTAAGTTCACCCATATCTATCTTCAGAGGAAGGCCGGTAGTTTCGTTGGCTGCCTGGGTTAACAGTTCGAATATTTCCCTGTATTCGTCCTTATCCTGCAGCCGCAGTATCCCTTTGAACGTTATCTGCCTGTCGCTACGGATATATTCTACCGAATATTTATCTGTCTTTATTTCCATTTACCAACCTTTACTGCAGATCCAGTTTAAATGTAACAGCTACATTGTTCATTGAGTTGCTGTCCTCGAAAAAATCGAAACAGGTCTCTATCTGATAGTCTTTTTTTATAAGAATCAGACCTATACCTGATTTTCTTCTGTCTGCAGCCCCTTCTTCTATTTTATTAAGGAAAAGTTCATCCAGATCTTCGGCAAACAATTCATTACAAATCCCAATGAATGCAGTTTTCCTGTGGAGGGGCAGTGTATTAGTGATTCTGGATATAAGATTATTTTTTCTTTTCTTCACAACTATACTTATCGGCTGAGAATTGTTTTTAGTGAACTTAACCGCATTTTCTATGAATTCATTGAATATCGTGGAGATAACATTGTGGGAGGCTTCACTTGTAAAGTATGGCCCGAAATAGTCCGCGATAAAATCTGAGAGCGATCCTGCTCTGTCCCAGCTGTCAAAGATATCCAGAGGTAAAAAATTAAATGTGAATGTAGTTTCTATATCCTTTTCAAATTCAATTACATCTCCGATAAAAATATGTTCTTCCATTGTCATTATACTTACTCCGTTTTTTTAATTATCATAATTGACATATCATCGTGAAGTTTTTCATGCCCTATATGATTCAGGCAGCTTTTCATGATAGTACTCCTTATTTTGTCAGCACTTCCCTTCCTTACGGGCAGGGCTGACTTAATTATACCATCTTTTCCAAATTCTTCATCTTTTTTATTCATTGCTTCAGTTAAGCCATCGGTATAGAGAATAAGGACTTCATCCTTTTTAAGTTCAAAATTCAGTATATCAAGATACTTTTCTACATTGTTCTCCAGACCGGCAAATATTCCATAATCCAGGGATGAGATCTCCTTTACACTTCCATCGGGGCTGAGAATAATTATAGATTCATGCTGACCTGTGAGCTTGAATCTTCCATCTCCCATATACTTCAGTATTATCAGGGTCATTATACGATGATCAGAAGTTTTGTGTCTGAAATCATAAAGGAGTTTATTGATTATTTCGAAAATTTTACCAATATCATCTTTTTCTATCTGACTTAAAGCACGGATTGCTGTATGAACCATCATCATTATCAGACCGGAATGCAACCCATGATCGGTCACATCGCCAATTGTGATGATTCCGTTGTTTCCAAAAGAAATAGTATCATAGTAATCCCCACCTACTTCATCTGCAGGTATCATAAGACACGAAATATCAAGATCACTGAAGCCGGCATATTCTTCTTTTTGTGGAAGAACAATAGTTTGTATATGCTTTGCAACTTCAAGCTCTGTTGTCAGGTGAATATTTTCATCTTTAAGTTTTTCATTAAGCTCCGCAATCTCAATATTTGCTTCTCTTAGACTTATTCTGAAAAAAAACTCCCTTTCACGTATTCTGAATTGTGCAACCTTAAAAGCCATGGCACCCAGACTGGCACTGCCTACATTAATTAAAGCCATTCGGAATGCAATGTCAGGATAAAAACCGGATCCAAAATAAATTATCAGATAATATATAAATGATATAAGTACACCCAGAACCGTATAGGAAAGTGATAGCGGCATGAGACCGCATCCTATGATTGAAATAAAAACCCAATATAAAAGAACAGAACTTTCGTTATTCATTACTCCACTTAGATGGGCGGCCATGAGATTCATTCCAAGGAAGAGGAGCAGTGCGAAGATCTGTCCAAGGTGTTTCAATCTATTGAATAGAGAGGATATCAATACAATAGAACTAAAAATGATTGCGTACATTCTTCCTACAAACATCTGTCTGTACACGTCTGGAAAATTAAATGGATCACTGAACATTATAAGAATAAGTGGAATTACAATAGCAATAGGAGCAACTACTCTATTAATTTTCCACAATGCTTCGGCCTGTTCAAGGTTGTATTCTGATTTAAGCTCCGGTGTCTGCACTATATTTTTTATTTCCATTGTTCTGTTCCTACTTGTGCATGAATATCTTATGATTCAAGGTTTTCAGTTCTGTAAGTCTATTGCCAACCAGAAGATTCCATGTCCCCCCAAAATCACTGTATTTTAATTTAATTCCAGTGTCTTTCATCATAAATTTTTCTTTATAATAAGTACCAGTATATCCATCATCATCATCATATGTTGTCCAGAGACTGTCAAAGTTCATAACTGAAGTACCGTATTCCATCAAAAGTTTAAAGGCCACTACCCCCTTTCTTCCTTCTGAGTATATTGCCATGACTTCACCAATTCGCTTGTCTTTTCCAGGTATGGTTATGTGTCGCCCCTCAGGCTCTCCGAAAAGGGTTGCATACATAAATGGACAGCAGTATCCGGGGACTCTGGTAACTACACGCGCCATACTGTATATTTCGTTTTCTTTATTATATACAACATAGTGATCACAGTTTAGGTCAAATTGTTTAACAATCTCAAGATCATAATTGAAATCCTTATAATAGTAGTAATCTCTGGCAAACTGATGGCAACGGGATATTTCATTCGGATCTATTACTTCCCTGAAACTAAGGCCGTAACCAAGTTCTGCAGTTTCTACTGAACGTCTTACAGCTCTTATCTTTAGGGTGTCAGAGGATTTTTCAATTTTTATATTGATAAATCCTCCCTTATTAAGAAGTATCTCCATCCGTGTCAGATAGCTGTCATCTATGGTCCCTTTATATGTATTTATTAGATATAATATTCCATTGTCATGGAGCATGAGTCTTATGCGGGAAAGGATATAAAGATTCCCAGTGTTATACGGATTCCTCTTAAGAAGATCGTCAAATGTTTCGTTTGTTTGATTCAGCATGATCAGGTCGCCCAGATCAGTTGTGAGCTCAATTTCGGATAATGAATCAAAAACAATATTAGAAAAATCATATATTGATGGATCGATTTTCTTCATTGTCTCTGATTTCTGCATTTTGACAGTATAACAAAAATTGACAAATTAGAAAGGAAAAAATATTTTTTCTCCAGTATCTATTTCCGGACCTTTTCAATCTCATTCACTGTTTCAATTAACAGTCTGGGATTATCTGTTATGATAGCATCAACTCCCATATCATAAAATCGCTGCATTTCGGACTTCCTGTTGACAGTCCATATATGAACCTTTACACCTTTTTTATGAAGGTTCCTTATAAAAGATTTAGTAATAATTTTTGTTTTGTTATCATATTCCGGCACCTGTGCAGCATCTGCACTAAAATTACCATGGAATCTCAGTAAACCTATTTTATTCAGGATAACAATTTTTCGCATTTCAGCTTCTGAAAAAGAGCTTGCTATTTCCGGAATTATTTTTCTTAAGGTTTTTATAATTCTGTCATGGAAGCTGGCGCCAAGAATCCTGTCCTGTGCATTATTTTTTCTGACTACCTTTGCAAACTCCTCTATAAGTTCAATATTATCATCTTTTAGATCGACATTGAACCTCATGTATGGGTTTTCCTTCAGAACCTCATCAAGAGTAGCTACTGTCACACCCTTCCCCCTGAATGGGAATGTTTTTCCATCATCCATGGTGAACCTGGTTCCTGTATCTATTATAATCAACTCTTTGTATGTCTTATCTGATACAAGTCCGTCATCGGCTGTCAGTCTTTCCAGTGTATCATCGTGCCAGATGACACAAACACCATCTCTGGTCAGGTGAACATCTGTTTCTATACAATCAACTCCCAGTTTTGCAGCACTCTTAAATGCAGGAAGAGTATTTTCAGGGAAATATGCAGAATCTCCTCTGTGAGCCACTATTCGAAGGGGTTTGTTGAAAAATGGATGTTCCATCTTTATATAATAAGTTGTAATGGGTTTTCATACAAGATTCCAGAAGACAATTTGAAAAGTACTGTGGATTTAAGAGATGGTTTTTGTTATTACAGTCTATCTGCAAAAATAATCCCCCTGTAACAAGTTATGTATATACTTCTTGCGCATACTTCGCTTATTACAGTCAATCTGTAAAAATAATCCCCCTGTAACATGTTATGTATATACTTCTTGTGCATGCTTCGCTTATTACAGTCTATCTAAAATATTAATCCCCCTGTAATATTAAGGATTGATTCGACTTTAAAGGTCGAACACTTTAATCTTCAAAAAATAATAAAGTTAATCGAGACCTTTAATGTCGATTTCAATCCATTGTTCCTGAAGGCTAAAAAAAGAATCACCCATACGGGGTATATAGGGTATTGCTAAAGAAATCCTGTTCCTTTTAAGGTAAAACAGGATTTTAAATCTTTCATAAATCTTGTTTTATTACTTTATGTTATAATGTTAACCCGGTTTAACACGGGAAGATATAATATTTTCAGTTCAAAATAACTGATTCCTGGTAAAAATCAAGTCATTGGGATATACCTATCTTATGATTAAAGCTTGAGACATTCCTCTTCTATTGGAGATGCTAAGGATAAAACATTTTTAAGTGAAACCCGAGCCTATTATTCTTGCATTATTTGGGAGAATAGAAAACATAAATTTCATAGGTTTTCCGCATGAAGAGCAGGATAAATAGACTTTCTCAGGAGTCTCTTTCTCTGCTTTATTCATAACAGAATTAAATCCTTCTACAATTAACCTGAGCTTATCATAATCCAGAGAAAAGGAGGAATGCATAAATCCGTAATATCGAACCTTCATAAAACCTGATGGCAGGACATGCAGAAGATACTTTTGAATAAAATCTATTACATCCAAAGAAGTTATAATAACCCTTCCGGTCTCACGGTTTGTGTATTTAAAATATACTCGTCTATTATGAACTTTAATAATTCGATGATCAGATATTGCAATTTTAAACACATACCTGGATAAATATTTTATTGTGTTCCTGCCGGAGCCCACAGGTTGAATATTAACATTCCATTCTTTTTCCCACACTTCAGGAGGGATTGTATGAAGCAGATCTTTCTTTGCAATTATCTTTTTGAATTTGTCCCTGCACATTTTAGATAACTGAAATATTGGAAGATAGAATTCTTTTGAAGTGTTATTCCAGGATAATGATTCTTTATCTATGGCACCTCCGGGAGCTACATAGTGAATATGAGGATGATACTGAATCTGTCTTCCCCAGGTGTGCATAACTCCAAATAAGCCGGGAGTAGAACCTTTCATAATTCTACTTTTACCGGCAGCTGTCTTTATTGCTTCAGAACTTGCCTTATAAAAAGAAGAATATGCAAACATCTGGTTATGGAGAAAAAACTCTCTTATCTCTTTGGGTACCGTAAAGGTTATCATGAAATAATTGCAGTCAAGCTCCCTCTGGAGCTGCTTAGAAACCCATTGTTTTGTTTTATGGTTCTGACAAGTGGGGCAGTGTCTGTTTCCACAAGACCTATAGCTGGAGTGGATTTTTCCACATGATTCACATTTATAAAAGGTAATTCCATAAATTTCTGTTCTGCAGTTAATAATAGCATCAATTACTTTTTTATGATTTGAGGGAACTCTTCCCTCATTGATCAGTAAATACTCCCCTGCATACTCTTTGAAAATCTCTTTAATAGTGGTTTCCATATTAAAACCCACTCATTAATTTATCAATAATTCCATACGCATCACTATTTCCGGCAGCTGTTAAATGAAGATAAACCAGGGTAGATACAATAGTTGAATGCCCTAAGTAGATCTGAATATATCTTAGATTAACACCGGATTCTAAAAGATGAGTTGCATAACTATGACGAAGAGTATGAACTGATACACTTTTTTTATTTATATTAGCTCGTTGTAAGGCTTTTTTCATAGCTGTTTGAGGGGCACTCATTTTAATAGTTTCTTGTGCATGTTCTTTAAAAGGCTTCCCATTTTTATTCTGGAGCCTTGGAAACATCAGTTTCTTATTTCTGTGAGTCAGCCAATAATTACCCAAAAGTTTTAAAGTATCATGAGGCAAAGGAACATATCTGTCTTTAGCTCCTTTACCTCTATGAATATGAAGAACCATTCTTTTTCTATCAATATCTGTGACTTCAATATTAAGAGCTTCATTTAATCTAAGTCCACAACTATAAACAAGAACAAGATAGACATAATTACTGAAGGGAGTTACACATTTTAAAAGCCTGTCTACCTCTTCCCGGGTCAGAACTGATGGCAGCTGCCTCCCTCTGTTGAACTTGGCAATCCTGAATATTTCCCAGTTAACTTTATGAACTAATTGATAATAGTATC
>CBDVAD010000027.1:0-16513 GCA_965371875.1 uncultured bacterium | reverse complement strand
TTCGATATTTTCATATCTCCTCCTATAAATTAACCTGGAATAAGTTTTTCCCAGGCATTAAAACCATTGTAATATCTTCCAGGAGCTACTCCCCTTTCAACTCATTATGAAAAGCTTTTTCAGAAGCCTTCTCGGCGGAATGAATTCTTTCTTTTTCAGCCTTTTCTTCGACCTTCATATCTGAATATTTATGTTTAAATTCTTTTTTAAGGTTGATAATCTCATCCTTAATAGAAGAGATACCAGCTCTGTCATCTTTTGCCCTGGCCACTGCAAGCTCTTTTTTCAGATTACTAATTTTATCAGCCATAGTTTCTTTATACACATTCGAGGGGGTCTTAATTTTAACAACCGATGCCTTCTCGTTCCTGTAGATATCGAGCATTACTGCTCCAATTACTACAACTCCCGTAAAGAAAGTCTGGTAGTGTGCCTGCAGATCCATTGAAGGAAGTCCTGCTCTGAGTACACTCATAATGTAGACACCTATCAGAGTCCCGAATACAGTTCCGATTCCGCCAGAAAGGGACGTTCCTCCAATTACCGCTCCTGCAATTGCGTAAAGTTCAAAGCCCTGTCCCTGGGCCGGCATAACTGTTGTGTAAACAGCAGCAAAAGCAATTCCTCCAATGCCTGCAGTTGTCCCTGCAACAACATAGGCCATCATCTCCCATTTCTTTACATCAACACCCGAGAGACGTGCGGCTTCCTTATTACTTCCAATTGCAAATATATAGCGTCCCATTTTTGTCTTTGTAAGAATTATCCAGGCAATTGCAGCGACCCCGAACAAAACAATTGCACCTGTTGGAATGGAGAAACCATCCTCCCCTATATACTTAAAAATACTCTTAAACCAACCATCATCAGCTGCACGGGTGGGGAAAGTAGCACTTCGGACATTGGCTACTATGGAACCAACACCCATAGAGATCATCATAGTACCCAGTGTTGCAATGAAGGGAGGCAGTTTCAAACGGCTTACCAATATGCCGTTAAAAAAACCAAAGGCTATTCCTACTGCTATAATAAGAAGAAGAGAGAGCCACATCGGCCATCCCCATGTTTTATAGGCGGTACCGCCAATTATGGCTGCACACATCATTACAGTCCCAACAGAGAGATCAATACCCCCTGAGATAATTACAAAGGTGACACCTATTGCAATAAAACCAATGTAGTATGATGAGTCAAGAATATTGACCATTGTGTCGTAAGAAAAAAAGTTTCTGCCAAACAATCCGAAAAATATATACAGAATTACCAGGGCGGCCGGGGCCAGAATTCTCTGAAGCCCAATATCTTTAAGATTCTGCCAGATAGGTACAGACGTAGTATTCAACGTCTCTACAGTACTTTTTTCGCTCAATTTTTCCATTGTTACTTACTCCTGGTATCTTAAAGTGGCATATTTCATTATTTTTTCCTGGCTTGCTTCTTCAATAGAAAGCTCTCCTGTAATTCTTCCTTCACACATGACAACAATTCTGTCACTCATTCGCAGGATTTCCTGGAGTTCAGAAGAGATCATAATTATCGATTTACCTTTTTTTGCAAGCTCATTCATCAGGGTGTAAATTTCACTTTTTGCCCCTACATCAATACCCCTGGTGGGCTCATCAAATATAAGGATATCGCTGTTTTTTATAAGCCATTTCGCGATTACAACTTTCTGCTGATTTCCGCCGGAGAGATTTTTTAACAGCTGCTCAAGAGATGGAGTTTTGATTTTAAGTTTATCTACAAACTCTCTGGTTACTTTTTCTACATGTTTTGCATGTATAAAAAGACCATGTTCATACATATTATAGGAAGCTAAAATTGCGTTATCCGTAACACTTAAACCAGTTGCAAGACCATATCTTTTACGGTCCTCGGACAAATAACCGATTCCATGAGATACAGCATCCATAGGACTTAGAATACGTACAGGTTCTCCGTTTATCTTAATTTTACCACTTTCAATTTTATCAGCCCCGAAGATTGCCCGGGCTGTTTCTGTCCTGCCAGCCCCCATTAAACCGGCAAATCCAAGTATCTCTCCCTTACGAAGATTAAAGCTGATATCCCTGACCATTCTTCCGGCGTTGAGTCTATCTACCTCCAGCACAAGATCAGCATCGGTCGGTACATTGCTATTGGATTTGGGTTCTTCGTAGATAACCCGGCCAACCATCATATTTATAATATCTTCTTTAGTAACATCAGATGTATTATTGGTTCCAACATACTCACCGTCTCTAAGAACTGTTACTCTGTCTGTTATCCTGTTGATCTCATCCATCCGATGGGAGATATAGATCATCCCGACACCTTTATCTGCCAGGTCCCTCATAATAATAAAAAGTTCATTTATCTCAGTTTCTGTAAGAGCCGCAGTAGGTTCATCCAAAATAAGAATCTGCAAATCGTGAGAAACTGCTTTTGCTATTTCTACCATCTGCTGTTTCCCAACAGTAAGATCTCCAAGTACTTCCATAGGATCAATATCCATATTCAATCGGGAAAACAGTTCAGAAGCTCTTCTATTTTGCTCTTTTTCATCAAGAAAAAGTCCGCCCATCTTTGTAGATTCTCTGCCGATGAATATATTCTGCGCAACTGTCAGGTGGTCCATCATATTCAATTCCTGATGAATTATACCTATCCCCATCTCCAGTACTTCTTTAGGATTTTTGGGATTAAGGAGTTTTCCCTTATACAGAATTTCTCCCGAATCTTTAGGATAGATACCAGTCAGGGCCTTCATCAGGGTTGATTTACCTGCGCCGTTCTCACCTACCAAAGAATGGATCTCTCCCTCATACAAATCAAAACTCACACCCTTTAAGGCATGAACCCCTGTGAAGCGTTTATCAATATCTTTCATGGAAAGGACAAGATTATTTGTTTCCGACATTCCCGATCTTTTCTCCTAAGGTTGCATGTGCGAGCAGCAAACGAAGTTTGTGACCAGCACAGGTTGCATGGCCGAGCAGGGACGAAGTCCCGACCAGGCTAAGGATGCATAGGCGAGTTGGAAGCTTGCTTCCGACCAGCCCGTATAGACTTAGGAGAATTATCACCCGGAATTCTGAATTCCGAAATGGAGAATATTACGGAGATTGTTTAATATATTCCGATTGTTTTGTTTTTTTTGGACGTGACCCTCCTATAGACGCCCACATAGGGGCGCCTCTACAGAAGGGACGTATATTTTTATGGTAAAATCAATAACTGCCGCGGCTTTCGGTAAATGGGCTGCTCTGAAGGAACCTGGCTTCTTCCTTATGTAATTCGAGACCATTTCCTTTTGCGCATACCTTGTAAGCTTTTACTGCCTCTTCACGGTTGCCAATTATATCGTATAGTTTTCCAATCTCCAGGGCTATTTCTGTTGCAGTGTACCCGCTGATATCGGGAAACTCCATGGCCTTTTCATAGAGTTCGATAGCCCCCCTATAATCCCCACGAAAGTTGCTGATGTTTCCCGTCATCTCTATATATCTGGGAACCCACTTCCCTTTCAGACGGCCAACATTATAATCATCTCTTGCACTCTCCATTAATAACTCTGCCTCTGCAATATCTCCCTTACGCAACAGAAGATCAATGAGAAAGAACTGCACAGACAGATTACCGGGAAACTCCTTAATAAAGAGCTCCGATGCTTCCAACGCACTCATGTAATCTCTCTCAATATAGAGAGATGAGCCAATATACATAAGAGCTGCTTCATATCTTGTAAAATCAGCTTTTTCAATAGCCAGCCTGATAAATTCATAGCCGCCAAATCTGTCAGGTGTGAATTTAAGTACTTTCATCAGAGGTTTAAGGTATTCCGGAACCAGAGATGTTGTATAATTCTGATCACCAAGAATAAAATAGAGATCCGGAAAATCATCAATACGGTTCTTCAGCCCCACTGCCAGCTTCCTTACTTTTGAGGCATGTCCCATTGTCATAAGCCATCGATCCTCCATGGCATAACTCTTCATATAGTAATAATGGATAAAACACAGATAAAAACGAAGAATATCATTTTCATTATTTTTTAAGTTTTCATCTACTCTCTTTTTTGTACTTTTAAGATGGTCATAGATTCTGTCAAAGTTTTGTTCCACTGGATTTTGTTTAAGAAGGAGGAAATTGTAAACAATACGCCCCATATCCCCCTGAAGATCTTCAGGGTTTCGCCGTTGATAGTCATCCAGGGCTGCTACGGAAGCAGTAAACTGGAAATTATAGGCCAATCTAATGGCTTTATCTACTTCAGGATTATTCAATGCCCCCAGGGGCAAAACAATGAGAATGATGAAAATAGTTAAAATTTGATTTTTTTTCATAAATTTTTAAATCCTTTTGAGATTTCCTGTTATTTATACTATAGTATAATAGTAGGAAAAGGGAAAAAATGGAAAAAAATTCTCAGAATCATAAACGATACTATGCCGGTTTCGATATTGGATCTGATACCGTCCACACAGTGGTGATTGATCACACAGGAGACCTTGTCTATTCCCCCCCATCTCTAATGCACTTTGGCAATCCACTGGATGCACTTAAAGAAGCCTACACAGGACTGGGTGAACATATTGATAAAAATAAAATTACCGCCTGGTCGTTTACCGGTTCAGCAGGAAAACTAATCGCAAATGTTACTGACAATCCTTTTTATTATGACACTATTGCCATATCACAGGGAGCAGAGGTTATTGCTCCGGATTCAGAATATATCATTCATGTAGGCTCTAAAGATCCATATTTTTTTGAAAGGGAAACTGATACGATAGTTACCGGTGAATCCTATGTATCTGATCACGGAACAGGAACGAAGTGTGGTGGTGGAAGTGGAATCTTAATTAATAAGCAAATTCGCCGATTTTTCACTGAAGATTTCCCTATTACCCTTGAAGATCCCAACCAGGAAGGAGATGAAGAGGAAAGTTACCGGATCAGAATTCGGAACAGACAAAAACTTCAGAAGCAGGTGGAACAGATTCATCAAAAAGCTATTAAAACAATCTCCTCATCCAACAAAAACCTTGATGTGGGCGGACGATGTGGAGTTATTATCCAATCCGACATGATCCACATGCAAAACTCCGGAGAACAGATTAAAAATATTCTTCGGGGGATGTATGTTCGGATTGCCCGGAATTTTAAAAGTGATGTTATAGGGACCAGAACTATTGATCCAGGGAAAAGGGCCATTGCCACCGGTGGAATCTTCCTGAACAGCTATCTGCTGGATCTCTTCAGCGAAGAACTCGGCTTAAAGATCAGGCAACCGGAACATCTTGAAAAAATAGGAGCAGCAGGTGCAGCTCTGAAAGCTCTGAAGGAAAAAAAGATATCTACATTCAATATAGATAATTTGAGCGCTATAGTCGAAGCTCAGATGAAAGAAATTAAATTTGCCCCTCCCCTCTCTTCGTTTCTTCATAAGGTAAAGGAATATCCGGAAGAAGATGCAATCTTCAAATCTGAAGAGGGACTGGTGGTTTTCAAACAGCTAAGTAAACCAACACATGTTGTTATAGGTATGGACGGGGGGTCAACTACTACAAAAGCACTGATCTCAGATGCTGGAACACTTCAGATTATCGCTGAAATCTGCCTTGATACAGATGGGAAACCACTGGAAACGGCACAGAAAGTTTTTAGTCAAATCAGAAAACATCTGGGTAAAAATTTACTTCTGGATGGAATTGCCTACACCGGCTCTTCGGGACAATTTTATAACCGTCTGTTTACCGACTTCAGTATCCCGGACTTTGGTATGGGAGCCGATTTTGTCAAGGATGAGATAACATGCCATGCTAACGGGGTAAAGCATTTTAACAGCGAAGTAGATACCATTTTCGAATGCGGTGGTCAGGATGCCAAATTTACTGTCTTTAACAAAGATGGTACTGTAAAAAAATCAAAAATGAATCTCTCATGTATGGCCGGTACAGGGCAATCTGTAAAAAATATGCTGGATATGCTTGGATTTGATTTTAAAAGCTTTCAGGACTATTCTCTGGCCGCGAAAAGAACACCCGTAACTGATGAAATGTGTGCTATTTTCACTGAAGCCGGAGTGTTAAAACTCCTTGCCTTGAATTTCCCGAGGGAAGAAATTGCAGCAGCTATTGCCCACGGGTTCATGGGAGGCTATGCCAATAAATTTGTTGGGAGTGAAACATTTGGAGAGTTCGCTTCTGCACAGGGGGGACCCTTTAAAGGACTTGGCTGCCTGGCCGCACTGGCACTGCATACCGATATGGAGATCCATGCATTTCCCCATCGACAGCTCTTCGGTGCCATGGGAGCTGCGATTGTTGTCTATAATGAGCTAAAAAAAATCAGAGAAAAAGGGGGAACACCAATTTCCCGCTTTCGTGGTCTGGATATAGCAGATATAAACTTTGAAAAACGGGTAGAGAACTGCTCAAATATGATTGATAATCACTGCGGGACCAGGGATTGTATACTCCAGGTTTATAAAATGGGGGAAAATGTAATTTTCTCAGGTGGTATTTGCCCTAAAGGAAATACAGAATCCAATACAAAAAACTCTCCCGATTATGTAAGCCTGTATAAAAATCTTATGGACAGAGAATTAAGCAAATATTCAGTAGGCCCGGACAAAATAAAGGAAGATGACGGCCCCCGGATATTAATTCCCAGAACTCTCCATTTTTTAAATCAGCGGGGAATTTTCTTTACATCTCTCTTTCATTCCCTGGGATTTAAAGTGATAGTCTCTCCCGAATCTGACGATCATATCGCCAACCTGGGCTTATCCTGCTCCCACTCCGAAGCGTGTTATCCGTCAAAACTTCATCATGGCCATGTAGCCTACCTGAAGGACTACCTTAGACCGGGAAAAGACAAGATGTTCCTGGTTAATTTCCTGGGACAGTATGAAGAAACAGCACCTCAAAATCAATCAAAGACCTGTCCCTTTATTTCCGGTGCAGGATTTGGCGTAAAAGATGCTGTAAAACTGAAAACTGAAGATGTCCTCCTTCCTCTGCTGATATTTGGCGATCAGACTTATCGTATTGAGGATGATATCTGGGTCGATTTTAAACGGGCATTTAAAAATACACCCCTTCCCGGAAAGATAAATAAAAACGATATGTCCAAAGCCATTCAGAAGGCTATGAATAATCAGAATGAGTTCAACAGGTCAATTTATGACAAGGGTGCTAAAATCGTCAACCGCCTGAAAAAAAAGGGAGAGAAGATTTTTATCGGTATTGGCCGGGGGTATACTCTTTTTGATAATAAGGCTAACTCCAAAGTACACGAATTGTTTGTTTCCAATGGACTGCACTTTATTCCTGCATTCTTCCTGGAACAACCGGACATCGATTTTGATGAGGTCGTTCACCACATGTACTGGTTTCAGGGAAGAGAGATGAGCCGGTACAATCTGATGGTAGCTCTGGATCCACAGTTATACGGTATACGGGAGACTAATTTCAACTGTGGTCCGGATGCCATGCTCAGCTATCACGAAACGGAGATTTTTAACAAAGCGCAAAAACCATACCTGAACCTCCAGACTGACGGTCATAACAGTAATGCTCAGTTTGGAACAAGAACGATGGCAAACTATGAGGTAGTAAAAAACCATATTCCAATCCCGATCACTTTGGATGATCTGAAAACTACCCATCCTCTGGGAGAAGATATTCAACAGCGATTGATGGGTATTCCTAATATGGGACTTGAAAGTTCCGAAACAGCAGCAGCAGTCTTCCGATCCGCTGACATGCCCAGCGAAGTAATGCCTACTAAAACTGCAGAATCTGAATACTATTCCCGAAAGTTTCTGATTACAAACAACTGTCTGCCCATGCACATTCTCTTTGGAGATGCCATGGCCTGGATCTATCAGAAACAGAAAGAGGGTTATGATCCCAATAAAGAACTGGCTCTCCTGATCCCTATGGCAGGCGGGCCCTGCCGACTGGGACAGTATCATATTATTACCCGCTATTTTCTGGATCTCTGCGGATTTGACAAAGTTCCTATCATCAATCCTGCAGCGTACCTGGACTGGGAAAATATCCCCGTACCCAGAAAAAATCGAAGCATCGTACGGAGAGGATTGGCAAAATCCCAGATTTTCAGCGATACAATCTACAATGCCAGGCTGCGGACCCGCCCCTATGAAGTTACTAAGGGAGAAACAGACAGGGTCATTGATGGGATTCACCATGAACTAATCGAAATTATTGAAAGGGGAAGTAATTTTAAAGAGATGATACAGCTTATGGGAAAGGCGGCAGAACTGGTTGCGAAAATACCTGTCAAAAAAGAAAGATACCCTAAGGTTGGTATGCTTGGTGAAATCTATGTAAGGAGCCATACCGGTTCCAATGAAAATTCAATCAGGAAGCTGGAGGAACAGAAGCTTGAGGTTGCCCCCCGATTAATGGCTGATATGATGGAATACAACAATAAAATGCAGCGGATTGCTTTTTGGAAAGAAAAACGATATTCCCAATGGTTTGTTTCAAAGATCAAGGGATACTACATGCATGTTGTAGAAAGAAAGTTTTCCAAACCCTTCGACAAGTACCTGGCTGATAGAAAACAGATACCACCAATCAAGGTTTATGATTACCTCCGGAAACATAATATTTTTGACATCCGGATTAAGGGAGAAGCGGGAATTTCTATCGGTACATCCTATCTGTTCATGACCAGCAACCCCGAGGATCTTTGTGGTGTATACCATCTGGAACCATTCGGGTGTATGCAGGAATGTGTTGCCACCAGTAAAATTCAGGCCCTGATCGATAAACAGCGCGCAATAGAAACCGATATCTCAAGAAAAGTAATTCCATATCTTGTCGGGGTATTCGGAGATTCTGAACTGTCCAATATTGAGGCAGAAATGGCCATGTTTGCCGAGAAATGCTACGCAAGACGTGAGTTGATACAGTCCAGAAAGAATTAAATTTTTCCGTAGGGGCGACCGGCCGGTCGCCCCTACGGGGATACAGGGAATAACAATTCCTGATATTCCCGCTGGAACATATTTTCTCTGGTAATAAGAATTGATCCGGTATCAATAAATGTATCTACTTTTTTACCTTTCAGGTAATCTACAGCAGTCTTTATTGTTATATATCCCATATTATAGGGTCTCTGAACAACAGTCGCCTTTATTATCCCTTCCTCCAGATAGGAAAGTTCACGGACTGCACTGTCAAATCCAACAACAAAGACTATATCCTCTGCATCCTTTTCATCGATGGCTCTTGCAACTCCCAAAGCAGCAACTTCATTAAGGGCAACTATTCCGCCAATACTATCATTCTTTAGTAGTTGCAGAGTAATTTGATATGCTTTTACCGGTTCCACATCACAAAACCAGGTCCCGATTATATCTTCCCCAACAAGTGCCTCCCTGACACCAGCTTCACGGTCTATTGCTGTAGCTGTTTCCTTGATATGGCTTACAATAGCAATAGTTTTTCGAGAGTTAAGGGCAATTAGTCTTTTCATCTCTTCTCCGGCCTTATTACCGGCATCAATATTATCAGTCGCTATAAAGGATACAGGGATATCAGACTCTATTCCTGAATCCATGGTTACAATAGGAATTCCCAGTCTGTCAGCCTGCTCAACTGAGTTTACCAGACGTTTATAATCAGTAGCTGCAAGTACTATCAATGGAGGTCGTTCTTCCAATACAGCATTCATTATATTAATCTGGCGATTAATCTCTTTTTCAAATCTGGGGCCGGATATTTTGATCTCAACACCAAACTCCCTGGATGCCTCATTAATTCCCTGGTTAACTACATCCCAAAAATCCATAGGCTGCCCTTCAATTGATTTCATAACAATTTGAATAGGTTCAGACAATTCCAGTTCTTTTGCTGTATTCTGATTATATAAAAATGAAAGAACAATAAATAAGACAAATGCTGCAACGAGACTTAACAGAAACAGATACCAGTTTTTCATTACACCTCCAAAACCTTTGACGGAATAAGAACAGTTATCCTGGTTCCCCCACCGTCAGCATGAAAGTATGACAACCCATAATTTTCACCGAAATAGAGCTGTATACGTTCATGCACATTATGTACACCCATGCCCTGTCTTGAGAGACCCGAAGAATCTGTTGAAGTATTAAGACTCCTGTTCAGGTTTTCCATCTCTACATCTGTCATTCCTTTCCCATTATCAATAACTTCCAGCTTAATATTACCATTCAACTCTTCACCGGTAATTCGTATTATCCCCTTGTGATCAACTTCTTTTATTCCATGATAAATAGCGTTCTCTACAAGAGGCTGAAGAGTTATCTTCAGGATTGTACAGTTATACAGATCCGGATCAATTTCGATTGAATACTCAAATTTATCTTTATAGCGCATCCCCTGAATTGTCAGATATGACTCAACATGGGCAATTTCATCGCTGATTGAGATAAACTCCCGCCCTTTGCTTATGCTGATTCGGAACAATTTTGACAAAGCAGAGGTCATAAGGACAACCTCCCTGTTTTGTCCCATTTCCCCCATCCAGATTATGGAATCCAGAGTATTGTAAAGAAAATGGGGATTTATCTGGGCCTGAAGGGCTTTTAAGTCACTCTTTCGTTTTAGTTCCTGCTCTCTGATATTAGCATCCATCAAATTCCTTACATGTCCCACCATTGTATCATATTCCCTGGCCAATTCTCTAATTTCATCTGTAGCTTTAATGGGGCCCACAAGCCTGAACTCCCCGGTATCGACACTCTTCATGATCTCCTGTAATTTCCTGACCGGTTTTGTTATACCTGTCGAGATTCTGTTTGTTGCAAAACCAACAATCAGGAATAAAACAAGCCCAAGGAAGGCATATGAAATCTGTACAAACTGCCAGTCTGTTACGATATCACTATCATAAGTTACACTGACAATGTGCCATCCGGTAATTGGGGAAGTCTCTATCATAAAATATTTGTCATTCTCATGGTAATATTTTTCTTCAGCACTGCCTAAAAGAGAATAGATTGAGTTGATCGGTTCACTCCTGAGATCACTGTAAACAAGCTGTTGTGTTGGATGGAAAATATAATTACGTTCTGAGTCAATTATAAAATTGTATCCCTTTCTTCCAACAACCAGAGATTGACAAAGATCTTTGATTCGATTGAATTTAAGATCGACAAGCAGTACACCAAGGGATTCATTCCTGTTTGGAGAAAATATCTCTCTGCTTAATGAAACAACCCAGGAGTACCGACCTGCAACAATATTCTGGACATAAGATGAAGAAACAACTGTTTGCCCACCTGAATTAATGGCGCCAGTATACCATTCCTTTTCAGAGACAGTCGTCCAGGGGTTCAAAGCTGTTTCGGGGTCTCCTGCAATTACTGCTCCATTATGACCAACAATAATGATTTCCGAAATATCGTCCCGGGCCTGTATATAATTACCAAGCCTCTGTTGAATCGAGGCATATTCATGAGATGTTGAATTCTTTCCCTCTCTCAGATATTCTACTAATTGAAGATCATCCTGTACTGCATGTGAAATCTGCTCCATACCGGCAATGTAGGAATCAATCTGAGTCACCAGCTGTCCAAGAAGTATCCTGTTGTTCTCAAGGGTGGAGTTTCTGACAGTATTCATTGTGAAACGAAATGAAACAAGCTGCATAACAAAAACGGTTGTGAAAATCATCAGGGTAAAAATCATATAAATTCGTGATTCGAGAGTTCCAAAACCAAGAGTTTTTTTCATTCTCCAAGGCTCCTTCTGTACTCCATGGGGGTCAACCCAATAGTTTTTTTAAATATAATAGAGAAGTATCTTGGATCTGTAAAACCTGTTTTTTCAGCAATTTCATAACTCTTCAAATCAGTAGTCTTTAGGAGTTTCTTTGCCTCTTCCATCCTGCAAAGGGTAAGATATTCAATAAAAGTCTTCCCTGTACCTTCTTTAAAAAGGAAACTAAACTGGCTGACTGATAGAAATAGATCGTTGCAAATTTCCTGTAAGGAAAATCTGCTATCTCCCTTTTTTTTATCAATTATCTGTTTTGCTTTTTCAATTCTGGACCTGACTGCATCGTTTCTATGGGCTCCAATTCTATCTTCTATCAGATCCAGCAGGCGTGTAAAAAATACTCTGGCCTGGCCTATAGATTCGAGATTTCCCGGTTGATAAAGGGAAGTATCATCACTCTCTGAAAACAGCTCCATTTCCTGAATAAAATTAAGAAGCACCAGATGAAGCCTGTTAAAGTAAAAAGAAACCTCCAGTACTGAAAGTAGATGATTTTCAAGATAAATAAAAATATTCTCCAATGCACTACTGCTTAAACTCCGGCCTCCTGATTTTAACTGATCTGATAAATCAGCAGCCAGTTCGGAAAATCGCTCCGGAACAATTATTTCCCTGGTCCTAACCTCCTCAATGGAAAGTATTTGGGACAGTCCAAGAACCCTGGAATAATCAACTGCATTACATGCACCACGATAAGATCCAGGCAATAGAGTAAGGTTATCCACTATTTCACCACAACCAGTGGATATTTGTTCCCGTCCTACCATCGAGGCATACTTATAAGTTTTTTCAGCCAAAGATCTTGATCTATGTTTAAGGATCTCTTTATGATCTCCCTGAAGAAGAATTACAAGATCCTCACCTCTGTTTGAAAGCAATTCTTCACCATCTTCAAGCCCTGTTTTTACATATTCAGCAAGAGTAATCCTGTCAAGCTCATCCCAGTCACCAGGTATTGATATAATACTGACCTGATAAAATGCGCCATGATCACACCACTGAAAATATTCTTTTCTTTGAGTAAGATTTTGAATATCCAGTTTACCTGAAACCAGGCGATACAAAAATCTTTCTTTAAGAAGGGGAAAACTTGCTTTCAGTTTGTCTTCCATAAGTTCATGCTGATTTTTCCGCTTCTTAAGGAAATCCAGCTCTCCCTCTATACGGGACAGAACATGGGAGAGTTCATCTGCTGTAATAGGTTTTAACAGGAATTCTCTTACTTTTGTTTTTACTGCTTCCTGTGCATATTCAAACTCATCATATCCGGTAAGTAGAAGTACCATTACATCCGGATACTGCTCCTCTATAGCCCGGCTTAAGGCAAGACCATCCATCCTGGGCATATTGATATCTGAAATAACAACATCAACAGGATGTTCCTTCATATAATCCAGAGCCTGCAAACCATGTTCGAACAATCCTACCAGGTCGAAACTGTTCTGCCCCCAGGGAATGCAGGAGGAAATTCCATCCCGGACAATCGCTTCGTCGTCAACAAAAATTAATTTATACATATTCATACCCGTAATTCATAGTAGAGACGCCCAAATTGGGCGTCTCTACCATTATACACAGGGGAGATGAAGTGTAAAAGTAAAATTATCAGGGAGGTGTAATAGAACCGTCCAAATCCCATAGATCCGTCCAGGTCTGTCCATCCTTCCACAGGAAAACATGTCCCTTTATAAGCCTGCAGTTCCGATCTATCCCTGCAAAAGCTTCCATCTCCGCCTCTGTCAGCATATCACCTGTAACAGCCTGCAGATTACTCAGATAATTTTTTCGCTTTGCCGAAAAAGGGATAGGAACCTGTCCCCTCTGAACAGCCCACTTCAGGCACACAACAGCAGGATGAACCCCCAACCTTTCTGCGGCTTCTACAACTACCGGATCTTCAATATCAACAGTATCAAGACTCGTACGGTCCCGTTCGGGACGCCCCGGCGAGCCGATTGGGCTGAAGCCGATGGGGAGAATACCATTACTTACAACGTAATCGAAGAATTCAGGCTGTTGAAAATGAGGATGAAGCTCCATTTCATTGCATGCCGGTTTAATATGACAATCCCGAAGAACCAGTTCAAGCTTGGGAATTGTCATATTCGAAGTACCTATGTGCCGGACAAGCCCCATTTCCACCAGACGCTCCATCTGCCGCCAGGTTTTCATATAGTTCTCATGAATGTACGGTTTGGAATCAGGGCTGCGGGAAGCTATGTCACACCCTGGGGGATGATAGTTAGGAAAGGGCCAGTGAACAAGATAAAGGTCCAGATAATCAAGACGAAGATCCTTCAATGTTTGAGCACAGGAAATAAGAACATCTCCATCACCATGTTTGTCGTTCCACACCTTGGAAGTAATCCACAGATCCTCTCTTTTTAACACTCCGCTTTCAAAGACCTCTTCCAGCACCTCTCCTATTTTATCCTCATTTCCATAGACTGAGGCACAATCCAGATGTCGATATCCCACAGCCAGTGCTTCACGAACAGAATCAGCTACCTCTGTATGAGTAACAGAATCACTTCCAAAGGTACCCAGTCCCAGTACCGGAATCCTGGCACCGGTATACAGCTCTTTCAAAGGAACCTTTGATGGATCAACTCCATCAATTGCAAGCTTAAAGGATTTCTTCATCGAAGACCACCGCTACTTTTCCACACTGACCGCTGGACATTAACTCATAAGCTTTATCAGCCTGATCCAGTGTAAAGCGATGTGTTACAAGATCTTCGGGATGGATACCCCAACGCAGGATACGTTCCACCAACTCTTCCATCCGCCAGATATTGGTAACCCAGCTTCCATATATTGTCTTTTGATCATGAATAATATCGGGACTTGGCTGAAAGTCCACTGTGCCACCCTCACCAATAAAGACGATCTTTCCCCATTTTCGGGCAGCCTGAATACAGGTTAACCTGGCCTTATCATTGGCAGAACATTCCACAGTCTTCTCACATCCCTGCCCACCTGTTAAAGCCCTGATTTTCTCTACATTATCAGGGCCTGCAAGCATAACATGATCGACAAGTCCCAGTTTTTTTGCTATTTCAAGACGTTCAGGTATAACATCTATTCCTATGGTCATACTTGCCCCCATGGCTTTGGACAACATTAAAGCAGCAAGACCAACAGGACCCAATCCAGTTACCAGAACGCGGTCGTTTCCGCTGATACCTATTTTCTCCAGGCCTTCGTATACAGTTCCAAAACCACATGCAACCTGGGCCCCATCAGTGTAGGTCAGTTCGTCAGGTAGAAAAACCAGATCCTTTTCTTCGGCAAGAATGTACTCAGCCATACCTCCGTCCCTCTGCCATCCGTAAGCTTTTCTGTATTCATCACTGGTACAGCTGATCATATAACCCCGTCTGCAATCATTACAAACTCCGCATCCGGAGATGTGATAAACAATAACCCTGTCACCCTTTTTAAAACGCCGGAGTCCAGGGCCTTCAGCTACAATCTGACCACAAGGTTCGTGCCCGGCAATTACACCCTGATACCCTTCAGGGCCCTTACCCAGATGCTCATGGTAGATAGCCCTTATATCACTACCGCATATAGTAGAGGACTTTGTTTTGATAAGAACCTCTCCATGCCCTGGTGTCGGAATATCATATTCTCTAAATTCTACTGTACTATTCCCTGGTAATACTGCACCTTTCATCTTATTATTCACAACAAGCTCCTCTTTAATTTAATTTATTCTATTTATTCCGGACAAGATCCGAAATCCGGTCTAATTCCAATTCATCCTCTCCAACTTTCATCCGGTGAAGACTCCAGACTTCCTGCTGGGATACAGATCCTCCGGGAACCAGCCTGGTTAAAGGTGAAAGAGATTCAATCTCAAGAAAACCCGGCTCTGTATAAAATTCGGCATTGCAACCCATGTCAGGATAGTTTGCTCCTTCTTCGTAGGAATGACGTTTAAGGAAAACCGTATCTTCAAGGCAATAAGCTGCCCATCCCTTAGTATTACTTACACCGATTTTCTGTTTCGAAGGGTAACTGTCATCTTGTCTCAACTGTATATAACGTTCTCCCCATATAAACCTGGGGTCATTCATCTTTGTAAAATGCCACAAAACAAGGGGCCTGGCCGGAACAAGAGCGTCGGGATGGGATTTATACTCCTCCTGAGGGATAATTGCTCGTCCTCCGGTCGCCATAACACTCAGACACCAGACAGCTAACTCAACATCCCAGATACCCTTATTGATCAACTCATGGTCAAGAATTACATTTGTTCCCTCTGCAGATAGTTCAATACTGATTCTTTTTCCTACATTGTTTCCTTTTTCATCCTCAGGCATAAGTGTCAGAATCTTTCCATCCCAGTCATATGGTACAGGGTCGTTATCAGGATAGTAGGTCCTGGGAAATACTTCCGGTGCATGCCATAAGCGATGTCCACCATAACTCTGCCACTCGTCCCCTTTAGAACTTGCCAGCTGTTCATCAAAATTCTTAAACAGGTTACTTTCTCCTGCAAATCCATAAAACAGAATTCGTGGTCCGAACTCAGTACTGATAACCAGGTCAACAGTACCATTCCCCAGCTTTAGACAATTTTTGACCACTCCATAATCTATTGTTTCAAGTGTGACACTCATTTATACACCTCATTCTCTGATATTATCGCATTATAATGCTGTACATCTCCAAACTGAATGGCTATAATTGACAATTACATACCAATTATTGATCTGGAGGTTATAATG
>CBDVAD010000026.1:0-16592 GCA_965371875.1 uncultured bacterium | reverse complement strand
TATCTCCCGGTAATCCATATATTAAATCCAGTCCGAAAACAGCACCATATTTATTCAGTAAACTGATTTTTTCAGAAAATTGATCAGGATCAAAATTTCTGTTTACATTTTTCAGTACATCTGGTTGAGAACTCTGTAATCCTATTTGTAGAGAACAGTGAATTTCTGCAAATTCCGATGCAAGTTCTTCATCCAGCAATTCTGCCCGGATTTCAAATGTAAAATGAATGTTTGGTGCGTATTTTTTTATAAGTGATATTATACTAATTGCCCTGTCCCTATTTATGTTAAAGGTAGGATCCAGTACAAAAATTTGCTCTACATTTTTTTCTTCAAACAGGATTAGTTCTTTTTGTATTCTTTCTTCATTGTAATATCTAACCCCCTTAACCCCCCGGGATTCAGAGCAGAATGAGCAATTATAAGGGCAGCCCCTGGAGAGTTCCCATAAAAGTCCATCCCATTCAGCAGGATCGAGGTTTGAACTGAGATATGGTGAAGGGATAAGCTCCAGATCATTTAAATATGACATGTTTAAAAGTTTTCCTGGTTTTTCCTTGTTTTTATCTGTCAGATATTCCAGTAACTTAACAAAAGGGATCTCTCCTTCTCCTCTTATCAGATAATCAAAGTTGTTATCATCCATAAGGCTTAGTGCGGATGCTGTAATTTCTGCACCACCTGCAAAAATAATTATATCCTTATTTTTAGCTTTTATTAGTTCAGCAGTCTGTACAAGGAAGTCTCTGTTCCAGATATAGATGGAAAACCCTATGCTGTCAGGGTTATGCTTAAGTATAGTTTCTGCAGCTTCAAACGGAGTGTCATTTAAATGAAAATTCTCTAAAAGTACATCAACTTCAGTTTTGTAAGGTTGATAAGATTTAAGAATGGCCGTTGCAAGAGGCATAGCCTGGGGGGAATTAATTATATTACAGGATACTAAAACTGTTTTGTGTGAATACATGAAGGTATTGTATCAGATTAGTAAATAAATGTTTTAATTATATAAGGTATTACATAAACTGCTCATGGAGATAATCTACAATATCCTTTATACGTTCATCTTCGAGTTTGTAAAAAACTCTTTTTTCAATTTTGTACCTGGATATTATGTTTGCCATAGTCAGGATCTTAAGCTGCTGGGAGATGTTTGATATTTTCCCTTCCTCAACAATCTCTGCAATATCACTTACACAAAAGTCCTGTTCCCTGAGGATACATAGTATTCTAAACCTTGTTTTACTGGCAAATAGGTCCAGTACCTTCATTAATTCACCACAGGCCTCATCATTAGCCAGTAGTTTTGCTTTTAAAACATCTTTATTTAACATTTAATTATATACTGAACTAATAAAGGAATAAATTCAAGTTTATTTTCTTCCTGTCAGCTTAATAATATGAAACCCGAACTGTGTCTGAACAAGATCACTGACTGAGCCTACTCCCATCCTTTTTACTGCTGACTCAAACTGGGGAACCATCTTTCCTTCGCCAAACCAGCCAAGGTCTCCGCCTTTGGATTTACTGGGGCAGGTGGAGTAGTCTCTGGCAATTGCTTCAAAACTTGCTCCCTGTTTTACCTTTCGCAAGAGTTCCTGAGCCTGGCTTCTCTCTTTTATCAGTATATGACTTGCTCTCCACTCCATATATATTCTCCTGTTTTTATTGTGTAGGGTTGTTTGCATATATAAAATCTATTAAATTGTAAAGAAATTCAAGACTTCTTCTTTATAGAGTCTGCTTTTCTGTGTTAGAATGGGATTCTAATCGGGAATCAAATAAAATATAACAACGGACTATTCATGAGCACAAAAAAAAATACAAATTATGATGAAAGCAAGATAAAAACCCTAAGTTCTCTGGAACATATTCGTCTTCGTACAGGTATGTATATTGGTCGCCTTGGAGATGGATCCAATGTTGATGATGGAATCTACATACTTCTGAAAGAGGTTGTGGATAACTGTATCGATGAATACATAATGGGATTCGGCGAAAAGGTAATTGTTAAGTTTGAAAATAAAACTATAAAAGTAAGAGACTATGGTCGTGGTATCCCACTTGGAAAGGTAATAGAATGTGTTTCTATTATTAATACAGGAGCAAAATATAACGATGAAGTTTTTCAGTTTTCCGTTGGTTTGAACGGTGTCGGTACAAAAGCTGTAAATGCACTATCCAGCAGGTTCAGAGTTGTAGCCTTCAGGAATGGAAAATATTCAGAGGCTATATTTGAGAGAGGAGTACTTATATCAAAACGGCAGGGGAAAAAAGATGACGAGAAAGACGGTACATTTGTAGAATTTACACCGGATGAAGAGATATTCGGGGAGTACAGTTTTAATCCTGAATTTATAGAACAGAGGATGTGGATCTATGCCTGCCTTAACTCCGGACTTTCTCTTATTTTTAATAAAAAGAAATTCACTTCTAAAAACGGACTCTTCGACTTTCTAAGCTCAGAAATGGGTGATGCCAACACTCTTTATGAAATTGGATTTTCAAAGAATAAAAGAATTGAATTTGCTTTTACCCATACAAACAACTATGGAGAAACCTATTTTTCTTTTGTAAACGGGCAGTTTACCAGTGACGGAGGAACCCATCAGAGTGCTTACAGGGAGGGGCTTTTAAAAGGGGTAAATGAGTATTTTCAGAAAAACTATTCAGGTATTGATGTTCGTGAAGGTGTTGCAGGGGCTGTTGCTGTTAAACTGCAGAGCCCTGTTTTTGAAAGTCAGACTAAAAACAAGCTTGGAAATACTGAGGTAAGAAGCTGGATAATACAGGATGTAAAATCTGCAGTAGTAG
This sequence comes from uncultured bacterium, assembly GCA_965371875.1. GTDB lineage: Bacteria > Spirochaetota > Spirochaetia > B11-G9 > B11-G9 > JAJRQE01. Next base: position 13,778 of record CBDVAD010000026.1, on the reverse strand, counting down.
ATTTTCTTCATAAAAACAGTACTGCTGCAAAAAATCTTGAAGAGAAGATAGTAAATAATGAAAAGCTTAGAAAAGAGTTAAATGCGGTAAAAAAAGAGGCCAAAGAAGCTGCTAAAAAGATTTCTCTGAAGATTCCTAAACTAAAAGACTGTAAGCATCATCTTTGGGATAAAAATGGAGAGTTTACGACCCTGTTTATTACTGAGGGAGAATCTGCTTCGGGTTCCATGGTTTCCTCCAGGGATGTCTACACCCAGGCAATTTTCTCACTTCGTGGAAAACCTCAAAATGTATTTGGGAAAAAGAGGGCGGATATCTACCGGAATGAAGAACTTTATAACATGATGATGGCCCTTGGAATAGAGAATGATGTTGAGAACCTCCGTTATGGAAGAATTGTAATTGCTACCGATGCTGATTTTGACGGCTTTCATATCAGAAACCTTTTATTAACCTACTTTCTTAATTATTTTGAAGAGCTTGTTGTTGCCGGTCGTATTCATATACTGGAAACACCCCTATTTAGAGTGAGGAATAAGAAAAAGACCATGTATTGTTACAATATAAAGGAAAGGGATGAGGCTTTTAAAGAGATCAGCAACGCAGAAGTTACCCGTTTTAAGGGACTGGGAGAGATATCTCCAAAGGAATTCGGTCAGTTTATTGGTGAAAATATGAGGCTTGTAGGGGTGAACGTCAAGACCCTTAGAAACATACAGGACACGATGCAGTTCTATATGGGTAAAAATACTCCTGAGCGCAGAGAGTACATAATGGAGAATCTTATATAATGAGTTATGTAGAAACCCTGTACAAACAGAATTTTCTTGAATATGCATCCTATGTAATTAAAGACAGAGCTATTCCGGACATTAGAGACGGCTTTAAACCTGTGCAGAGAAGGATCCTTCACTCACTTTTTGAAATGGATGACGGGAAATTTCATAAGGTGGCTAATGTAGTTGGAAACAGTATGAAATATCACCCACATGGTGATGCATCTATCTATTCCGCCCTGGTTGTTCTTGCCAATAAGGACGTTTTTATTGAAAAACAGGGGAACTTTGGTAATATCTTTACCGGGGATGCAGCATCTGCTGCACGATACATTGAGTGCCGGCTTCTTCCTTTTGCCAGTAAGATTTTATACAGCCCTGCAATTACTGAGTATGTAGAGTCCTATGATGGTAGAAATAAAGAGCCCGTTGCTTTTCCCTCAAAGATTCCTGTACTGCTTATTCAGGGGGCAGAGGGTATTGCCGTAGGAATGGCAACAAAAATACTGCCTCACAATTTTAATGAAGTTTTAGAGGCTGTTATTTCATTACTTCATGGAGAATCATTTCAACTCTTCCCGGATTTTATTGGTGGAGGCTTTATTGATGTCTCCGGTTATCAGGATGGATTGGGCAAAGTTCTTGTAAGGGCAAAATTTGATACTTCTGATTCCAAAAAAATAGTAATCAGGGAAATACCCTTTGGAACAACAACCGAGAGTATCATTGCGTCCATCGAGAATGCCTCAAGGAAGGGTAAGATAAAAATTGGAAGTATAAATGATTTTACAACAGAATCAGTAGAGATTGAGATTAAGCTTCCCCGAAATGTCCATACAAAGGATGTCGTAGATTCTCTTTACGCCTTCACAGACTGTGAGAGTTCAATATCTATCAACCTTCTTGTTATTAAAGATAATATGCCGACTATTATGACTGTAACAGAAGTTATTGCTTTTCATGCACAGCATCTTCTGGAAGTGCTTAAGGCAGAACTTAAAGTTATGGAAGCCGATCTGAAAGATAAAATCCATGCAAGAACTCTGGAAAGAATATTTATTGAAGAGAGGATATACAAGGATATAGAAGATAAATCTACCAGTGAGTCTGTTAGAAAGGCTGTAACTGATGGGTTTATTCCTTATAAAAAAGAGATAAAAAGGGAAGTTACAGAAGAAGATGTTGAAAGACTGCTGAAGATTCCAATACGACGGATCTCTCTTTATGATATTAACAAGGTAAGAAAAGAGATTGAAGAACTTAATGCCAGATTGAAAGATGTCAGATACAAATTAAAGAATTTAACAGAATACGCTGTAGGGTTTCTTGAAGAAGTGCTTAAAGAAAATAAAAGCAGGTTTGAGAGAAAAACTGAAATAACTTCTTTTCAGAAGATTGATGCAAGAGAAGCTGCTAAAAGAGATATTGATATCTACTATGATGACGATACCGGGTATTTGGGTACTGATGTAAAAACAGGGAAATCTCTGTTTAAGGTTTCATCTTATGACAGGTTGCTTATAATAAGAAAGAACGGTATCTATTCTGTAACTGATGTACCACACAGGTTGTTTGTTGATAAGGGAATGCTTTTTTGTGGTAATGCAGATAAGGAGAGCCTGAATAACATTGTCTTTTCCATCCTTTATCAGAATAAAAAGACAAAGTATATTTTTCTAAAGCGTTTTAAAATAGAGAAGTTTATTCTGGATAAATCTTATCTGGCTGTTCCGGATGATTGTAAACTCCTGAAGCTTACTATAAAAGAAGATGTTGAAGTAGCTGTAGTTTATACCCCTAAACCCAGAATTAAAATACTGGAAGAATTTTTACCTGTATCTGAATTTCTTGTCAAAAATGTCAGAGCAGGGGGAAACAGATTAAGTACAAAAGAGATAAAATCAATTAGATTTAAGAAGCTGAGGAGCTGATTTTGAAGACCGTAAAAAAGGTAGAAATCCCTATTAAGAAAAGAATTTTGTTTGAAGATAATCATTTAATAATTATAAATAAACTTACTTCAGAGATTGTTCAGGGGGATAAAACAGGGGATGAAACCCTGGCGGACAAGGTGAGTGAATATATAAAGACTGCCTATAATAAGCCCGGGAATGTATTTCTTGGAGTAGTTCACCGCCTTGACCGGCCGACAAGCGGTGCAGTGATATTTGCAAAGACCAGTAAGGCACTTAGCCGTCTTAATAATATGTTTAGAGATAATGAGGTTAAAAAAATATATTGGGCAGTCGCAGATACTATGCCTCCTAAAGAAAAGGGAGTTCTTGAGCACTATCTTCTTAAAAATCAGAAACAGAACAAATCTTATGCCCATAAGACAGAGGTCCCGGAAAGTAAACTGGCAAAGCTTACATATACTGTTGTTAGAGCCACTGACAGATACTATCTGCTGAGTATTGAGCTGCATACAGGTCGGCATCATCAGATAAGAGCTCAACTGGCTGCTGTAGGATGCCGGATAAAAGGGGACCTTAAATATGGGTATCCACGATCCAATCCTGGTGGTGGTATTCATCTCCATGCAAGAAGTTTGAGTTTTACGCATCCGGTAAGTAAGGAGCAAATAGATATAACAGCTCCTGTCCCTTCAGATGCTCTCTGGGATATTTTTTCTGCTGCTGTAAATAGTAGTATCTGATTTTTACTGATTTCTGGGATACCTTCTTGCAAAAGGGGTGTTCCCAAATTATAATGATAGAGTTAGTCAATTAGAAGGATAATAAAAGATGTCAGAACGACAGGATCTGTTATATATAATCAAAACCTACACAAAAAAACGGAAAGTACCTTCTATAAGCATTATTGATCTCCAAAAACTCGCTGAGAAATGGTCAGTTGACATAAGGAGAAAACGTTCAGGGTTTACCGATTTTTCAGGTTATTCTGTAGAAGCCTTAGGGCGCATTCTTGATAAGCTGGTTTCAGAAGGGGTTTGTGCGGTAGATGGAAGCCCCGGACACCCTGAAAATGTTACATTACCTGGTTTTTACATGGAGAGTGTAAAAAAAGCCTTTGATGAAATAGAACTGGACATAGATAAACCTTTTCCGGATGAAGCTGGTTTTGGCGGCACTTTTCCCAATGATATAGTGACAGTTATCGATGTTAAATCAGGTTTTCTTGATCTTCTCAAGTCAAATGATGAGGGATCTCCCAGACTTATTCGTATAAATTTTCCGGAGGGAGTTAGAAGTATTGTTATTATTTCAAATCTCCTTGATCCGCTATTACTCAAGCTTTGTATTTCAAAATTTCGTCTTTATTTGAGTATAAAAAGAAACCACGATTTTATATTCCATAGAATGCAGGGTATTTTCCAGCATAAAGATCAGGTTATAAAAGAGATGTTTGCCAAGATTATTGGGCAGCGGGATCTTGCAATGGCAACGATTATAAATCCTGATGACTTTACCTTTCAGTTTTGGTCCCATTTCTCATCTCTTGTTATAAAAGAATTTAGAGAGAAGAAGGAAAAACTTGAGCGGGAGCATGGTTTTTCCCAGGCTGCATATTTTATTGGATTTTATAATCTATACTATAAGGGTACAAAGCAGGAAAAGAGGGACAAGGAATTGTCCTTTAAGATGGTTGAAGTGGGTTTAAGAAAATCACCTTTTATCTTCTCTTTTACAGATATTATTGGGTTTAAAGATAAGAGCGGTTTTCCATTATCCCGAAAGGTAGAAAGGGCTGAGCTTTCAGAATATCTTGAAAAAAGAACAACTCCTGTTGCCGAGCAGATTATTCCTGATATCCTGAAGTTCAATACATCCTCTGATAAAAATATGTTTATGAACAAAGAAAAGTATCTCTCCCTTACCCTGCGTAAAATACAGGAAAATTCCAGGGAGCTTCATAGCCAGTATATTGATGAGTGGAAAGATGTTCTGGGAGATTTCAAGCGCCTGAAAATGATGAATAACAGAGACCTTTTTATTGAAGACATAGCTATACGTGTGCGAAATATGGATCCTGTCCTAATGATGCTTATGAAGTTTGATTACCTTGTGGTTTGTCTTGAAGAGACAAAACCTCCAAGAGAGGTTTATATAGAAACTGAGCGTTTGTTTAACAGAAGCCGGGATAATTTTAGATCACTGGATGAAATATTCCGTCTGGATAGAAAGAGCCTTTATACTGATGCAAAATCAATGCTCCCCCTTTGGAAAACACTTCCCATTATAGGTCCTCTTGGAGTTCTTTTAAAAAGGATTTTTTCAGGTGTGAAGAAAAGTGCAGAGGGGATTAAAGATCCGTCTGATCTTGTTAGCGGGTTTACCAAATCCCGTACCAGTCAACCTGCAGTCAGTAAGCGGAAGATGAAAATTTCGGAAAATAATGCTGTAGAAACATTCATAGAAATGCCTGTTAAACCTGTTTCCTCTTCAAACAAGGCTAAAACATCTAAAGAGCAGCTGGCAAAGTATCGTAAGGCTGTTGAGAAACTCAAAAATCATTATGTTGGAGAAAAGGGTTCTTTGAATGATGAAATTTCATCATCAATCAATGTCTGGAACCCTTTAATGGATGGTAAGGCCAAGAAGGATCTTATAGAGGATGTAAACTCAATGATCCGGGATTATATCAGGGGAATGAGGAAAGGGTTTTCAGTTAAACCTCCGGATGTTAGTAGAATCAGACATTTTGCTGAGCACCTTAGCGAGAACTCAGCCTTTGATACTATAAAGAAAAAAGATGAATTTATGAGATATATGGAACTGTATATTGTAAATATTCTTTCCAAAAAATAATAATAGAGGATTTAGATAGTGAAAATTTCGTCCAGAGATATTGAGATGCAGGAGAGCCCTATCAGAAAGCTTGCTCCCTATGCAGACAAGGCCAAAACAGAAGGTGTAAAAGTTTTTCATTTAAATATTGGACAGCCGGATATCAAAACTCCGGATGAAATGAGAATGGCTTATTCGAAGGTTCCTGAAGTAATTGCATATGGGCCAAGTAACGGAATTCTGAGCTATAGAGAAAAACTGGCAGGGTATTACCGCGGAGTTGGTGTTGATATCAATGCAGATAATATATTTGTAACCACAGGCGGCAGCGAAGCTATAGTTTTTACACTTATGTCTGCCCTTTCTCCCGGGGATGAGGTTATAATCCCTGAACCTTTCTATACAAACTATAATGGATTTGCTGCAATGGCAGGTGTTAGTGTTGTTCCGGTAACTACAACAATTGATGATGGATTTCATCTTCCTTCAATTAAAAAATTTGAAGAAAAATTGACAGAAAAAACCAGAGCTATTATGTTTTCAAATCCCGGGAATCCTACAGGCACGGTTTTTTCCAGAGATGAACTGGAAGAACTGGTTGCTTTTGCAAAAAAACACGATTTATATCTTATTTCTGATGAAGCTTACAGAGAATTTACATATGGAGAAAGAAGGGCTGTATCTATAATGGAATTTAATGGTATTGAAGACCATGCTGTTATTATAGATTCTGTTTCCAAAAGGTATTCTGCCTGCGGTGCAAGAATAGGCTGTATTGTAAGCAAAAATATGAAATTGCTGGATTTAATACTAAGATTTGGTCAGGCCAGACTTTGTCCTCCTACTGTAGACCAGATTGCTGCAGAAGCAGCAATTGATACACCTTTCTCCTATTTTGAAGACGTTATTAAAGAATATAAGGGAAGACGGGATTTTGCATTTAAGGAATTAGAGAATATTCCAGGTGTAGTTGCAAAAAAACCTGAGGGTGCATTCTATATGGTTGTATCACTTCCTGTGAATGATGCAGACGATTTTGCAAAGTGGCTTTTATCCGATTTCAGGCTTGATGGAGAAACAACAATGGTGGCACCTGCGGGAGGCTTTTACTCCACCCCCGGGTTGGGAAAGAATCAGGTTCGTCTTGCGTATGTTTTAAATAAAGATGACCTGAAAAAGGCAATTAATATTATAAGAGAGGCTCTCAAAGTCTACCCAGGTAGAGTATAGCTATTTGGGGCAGGCTTCTTCTCTTTGCCTTACAACAGCTCTTCCCGATCTTCCGTCAACTCTTACTTCCAGTGGGCTGTCAAAATGGATGTGCCTTATAAACTCATTTTCATAAACAGCATTTATTTGTGAAAGGATTTCCGTATTGAATATACCATCCTTGACATAGGGATTAATGGTCAGGTATGCGCATCCCAATGATGTTATATTCTGAAAGAAATGAGTTCCCTGGCTGGGTTCCACCCTGAAGCTGCTGGTCCCTGTTTCAGCTATTATTTTTGCGTAGGATATATCTGCCCAGGCAATAGGAATCCCCAGCCATGGATCGGTGGAACCAAGTCTGCCTGGAACAACAAGTGCATAATAAATTTTCTCTTTTTTGAGTTTAGAATTCAGATCACTTATCATTTTCCCCATGATCTTTGTTTTTCCGGGGTCAAAGGATTCCGGTTTTATATAAATTAAGTCATGAATATTTTCATACACGCCATTTCCCATTGCTTTTTCGGAATAGATAAGTACCTTACTGGAATCTATTTCACTAATATCTGTATCAGCACCTTCTGCTCCCTGGACGATGGGTCTAATCTGCAAAAAACTGAAAATAGCATGTTCTCCCTTATCTGTATCCAGATTGACTGCAAATTCAATCTCTATTGGAACATTCATAACATCCTGGCCCATCTTAAGAATGGTTTTAATTATTTCGGCCAAAGGGAACATTGAATATTTAAGAATGCTGGAAAAAGTAAGAACTCGCTTTCCATTTCTGGCAGTTCCATCTCTAAGTCTGTTATTCTGAAAGTCATATGTAGAAGCTACAAGACGTAGGGAATTATTATTCTCTGCTTCATTAAGATCACAATATAGTAAATTCCCACCATCGCTAATATTGGGTAAAAATTTCCTGGAACTCATATCCAGAGCATAAAATTTTTTTTGTGTGCTTTTTAGTGCCAGTTGAGGATCAGAAAGTTGTATGATTTTCTTTGGATGATGTGGTGAAAATCGAAGGGATACTCCTCCATCAACAACTGTTTTTCCAAGGCCGAATGCTATATTTACAATACCTTCATCAGCTTTTTCTGAACCGACTGGATAAAAATTCAGAGATCTGGCTACTCCGGAGATATTAGGATAGCATTTTTCGTCATAAACATTCCCTGTAATTTCCTGAATAATAACAGCCATCTTTTCATCTTCCACAATATTATTTGTGGCCTTCATGTAATCCTTGCTTTGTTTAAGATAAGTTGATGCATAGACACTTTTAATTGCCATACAAATATCATCAATTCTTTTGTCTATCTCTATTGCATTATTCGGGAGCATGAAAGTTGAGTATATTCCGGCAAATGGTTGATAATGGGAATCTTCAAGTAAGCTGGATGATCTTACAGCAACAGGTTGAGTTATACTTTGCAGAAGAGCCTCCAGATCAGACAATAACTTATCTGACATCTCTGCTTTTTGAAAAGCTTCCATAATCAACTTATCATCTGTATCTGAAAGTGCTGTTTCATATAGATCATTTGTTTGCATAAAATCATCAAAAACTTCAGTTGTAAGCACTACTGTTCTTGGAATTGAGATAATTACATCTTTGAATTGATTGGTAATCCCTTTCTTTTTAAGTTGTTGATCTACGAAGGCAAGACCTCTTCCTTTACCTCCTAATGACCCTGATCCCATTCTGGAAAAGAATGTAAGTTCATCAAATATACTACTGTTGAACTCGGCAATTATTCCCCTTCCATGTTGTGTCCTGAAGTCCTGTATTACCTGGTAAATAAACTGTTTCATTACCTCGATGTCGGGAAAGTCACTTATGGTTTTGGGTCTTAGATAATTTGCCAGATCAAAGAGGGCTCTTGCCTTAAGCCATTTCGATATTTCATTATTCTTTACATGATAAGTGAAGATTTCATCATCAAGCTTTAAAAGCTGATGTTGAAGATCTCTCACGTTTTTAGCGTATCCTACAGGCTCAAGTGTTTTTGGATTTCGAAATACAAAATCTCCAAAACCATAGTTGGTTCGAATATAATTTCCCAGCTCTTTTAGCAGAGTCTTTGTGTGTTTGTATATAAATGATGCACCGCATTTCTCAGCAGCTTCTTTATGTTCCAGCTGTGAAGATTGGAGAAGTACCGGTAGATCAGTATTCTCATCTCTTATATGAGTGCAGAGGGCAAGCCCTGCCTCGTTGTCTATTTTTCCATTCCTCAGATACGCTATATCTGAAATTACGCCAAGTACATTTTTTTTATATTTTTCATAAAGAGACAGAGCTTCTTCATAGGATCTTGCCAGGAGAATTTTCGGCCGTCCCCTCATCCTTACAGTCTGTTCATATTCATTGAGGCCCTCTTTCATCAGGCTTCTTGCCTGTTTAAACAGGGTTTCATATATAACAGGAAGGTAGCTTGAATAGTATCGTACCGAATCCTCTACAAGTATTATACATTGGACACCGACATTGTTTATATCAAGATCAACATTCATCCTGTCTTCCATCAACTTAACCATAGCAAGCATGATGCTGGTATTTCCCTGCCATGAAAAAATATAATCGATGAAACTGGAATCTTTCATTCTAAGTCTTTCCATTGTTTCTCTGGTAGAGATCGGAGTAAGAAGAATTACCGGTTTTGATGGATATTTAATTTTAATAGTCTCAGCCAGATCAACAAGGGTATCTTCTCCTACACTGAGCATCAGAATAATCAGATCAAAGTATTTGTTTTCAAGAGCATGTGTCGCTTCGTCTGCTGTTGAAACCTGTGTAAAACGGGGAGGGTAGTGCAGGCTGAGTGACATATATTCCTGAAAAAGCAGCTCGTCAATTCGTCCATCTTCTTCAAGCATGAATTTATCATAGGGGCTGCATACGAGCAGGATCTCCCGTATTCGCAAGGACATGAGTTCATGAAAAGCTGTTTCTTTTAATACAAAACTTGAATGTATCATCTGTTATTCTCCTGATTTAATAATTATATATCAAAAGAAAAATGAATAATACTGCAGTCTTGAAGTTATTATCTTGACTGTCACAGCAGAGAGCGTTACTGTACGTTTATAGATACTTATTAGTGTTGTTTGGAGGATGTGGGAATGTATAACCAGAAAGAATTTATGTCTGATTTGGAAATGAGAAACACCAGTGAGCCTGAGTTTATCCAGGCAGTAAATGAAGTATTGGAGTCTGTAATTGATGTTGTAAACAATGATCCCGAATACCTGGGAGCAAGAATCCTGGAGCGTATAACTGAACCGGATAGAGTTTTTATGTTCAAGGTGGAATGGGAGAATGATAACAGCGAAGTACAGGTAAATAAGGGTTACAGAGTTCAGTTTAATAACAGTATTGGACCCTATAAGGGCGGCCTTCGATTTCACCCAAGTGTAACTCTTGGAACGTTGAAGTTTCTTGCCTTTGAGCAGATCTTCAAAAACAGTCTTACAACTCTTCCCATGGGTGGAGGTAAGGGTGGTTCCGATTTTAATCCAAAAGGAAAGTCGGATACTGAAATTATGAGGTTCTGCAGATCCTTTATGACTGAACTTCAGAAGTATATTGGTCCTGAGACGGATGTACCTGCAGGGGATATTGGTGTAGGAAGCAGAGAGATTGGGTATATGTATGGGCAGTACAAGAGGCTTAGAGGTGAAAACACTGGTGTTCTCACTGGAAAGGGACGTAACTGGGGGGGGTCTTTAATAAGACCTGAAGCTACCGGATACGGAGCAGTATATTTTACAGATGAAGTTGTAAAAGCCCATGATGATACACTTGAAGGCAAACTGATTTCTGTATCAGGTTTTGGAAATGTAGCATGGGGAGCATGTATTAAGGCCACTGAACTTGGAGCAAAGGTTATTACAGTTTCAGGTCCTGATGGTTATATACTTGATGAAGATGGTATTTCTACTCAGGAAAAATGGGACTATATGCTTGAACTTCGTGCTTCAAACAATGATGTAGTAAAACCTTATGCTGAAAAATTCGGAGTTCCATTTTTTGAAGGAAAGAAGCCCTGGGAAGTTAAGGTAGATATAGCATTTCCATGTGCTTTTCAGAATGAACTTAACGAAGAAGATGCAGATTCTCTTATTAAGTCCGGTGTAAAGTACGTAATTGAAACTTCAAATATGGGGTGTACAACTGCTGCAGTTAATATGTTTATAGAAAAGAAAATACCATTTGGACCAGGTAAAGCGGCAAATGCAGGCGGAGTTGCAGTTTCCGGACTTGAAATGTCCCAGAACTCAATGAAATATTCCTGGGCTGCAGAAGATGTGGATGACAAGCTGGGTAGAATTATGAGAGATATTCATGAAGCCTGTGTCAGTGAAGGTAAACAGGCTGACGGCTATATTAATTATGTAAAGGGAGCAAATATTGCCGGTTTTCGAAAAGTAGCCGATGCAATGCTGGACTTAGGATATTAAACTCTAAGATTGACGCTATATATAAAATTTATTATATTCCTGTAGAGACGCACGGCCGTGCGTCTTTACAGGATTTTTTATAGGAGAAAAAACATGAAAGATATAATTATAGTAGGTTCCGGCCCTGCAGGGCACACTGCTGCAATATATTCTGCCAGAGCAGGTCTGAGTACTACATTATTTGAAGGCTGGATGGCCGGGGGAATCGCACCTGGCGGACAGCTTACAACAACAAATGAAATTGAAAACTTCCCTGGATTTCCGGAAGGGATGACCGGTCCTGAGTTAATGGTTACAATTCGAAAGCAGTCAACTAACCTGGGTGTAGAAATTTTTACAGAAACAGTTGAATCAGTGGATCTCTCATCGAGACCGTTCAAGGTAAAAACACCTTCCAGAGAGATGGAAGCAGCCGCACTTATTATTGCTACCGGTGCAATTGCAAGAAGAATGGGAGTTCCAAATGAGGACAAATTCTGGCAGAAGGGTATCTCTGCATGTGCCGTTTGTGATGGAGCACTTCCCCTTTTTAGAAATCAGCCTCTTGTTGTTATAGGTGGTGGAGATACTGCAATGGAAGAGGCTATGCATTTGTCCAGATTTGGAAGTATAGTTTATGTTGTCCATAGAAGGGATGAACTAAGGGCTTCAAAAGCAATGCAGGAACGAGTTCTTTCAAACGAAAAAATTAAGATTCTTTGGAATACTATTATGCTTGATGTTGGTGGTTCAGACGTTCTGGAACATGTAGTTCTTAAAAATGTTAAAACAGGCGAAGAGTTTAAGCAGGAAGCTAAGGGGCTTTTTTATGCAATAGGGCATACTCCGAACACTGCATTTCTGGATGGACAGCTTGATATGGATGAGACAGGTTATATTTTAACAAAACCAGGCACAACAAATACCAGTGTTCCCGGTGTTTTCGCTGCGGGAGATGTACAGGATAAGGTCTATCGTCAGGCTGTTACTTCTGCAGGCACCGGTTGTATGGCATCTCTGGATGCAGAAAAATTTCTTGTAGAAAATCCTCTTTCATAAATAAACTCTTTATGATTATATGGTAGAGACGTAGCGTTCTGTATAGCACGCTACGTCTCCATATAATAAGGGGATTTTTTTGGATCAGGGTGAGCGTAAATTAAATTTACTGATAATTTCTACACTTCTGCTGAGTATAGGTTCCCTTTTTATTTCCCAAATGGATTTTTCCCGAAACATTTTTCTTGTTCTTACCAATCTACTGGATTTTATGATTCTGGGTTTTCTTATTACAGAAGTTGTCCTTGAATTCAGACTTGCTGTATATAAAACAATATATGTCAGGAAGAATATTTTTTCTCTTCTGTTTGTAGCAATTTTTATATCCCTGTTTATCTATAATAAGGTTCTTCTGTTTACCTCTTTTACTTTTGAAGGTTCCGGGAATGCATTGCTTATTTTGATTGTAAGGAACCTTTTTCTCCTTCTAAAGGTATTAAGTAGATTTAAAAGGCTTAGATCTATTCTCGAAAGTATTCATGTTCATCCTGCCCAGACTATCTTTATGAGTTTTCTGCTGGTAATTTTGGGTGGAACACTGCTTCTTATGATGCCTTTTACTGCTGCAGAAGGGAATGGACTTCCCTTTCTTAATGCACTGTTTACATCAACTTCTGCAGTATGTGTTACCGGACTGATTGTTGTAGATACTGCTACCTATTTCAGCATATGGGGGCAGGTTATTATTTTAATCCTTATACAGATTGGTGGACTGGGAATAATGATCCTGAGTTATTTTACAGTTTTTGTACTGCGTAGAGCTATGTCTGTGGAGGATAAAGTTCTTATCTCCTATATGCTGAGTGATGATGATATGAGCAGTATTTCCCGGACTATGAAATCCATTGTGGGGGTTACTTTTCTCATTGAAGGCGTGGGTGCTCTGATTTTATTTGCAGGGTTTGTAAAAAATACAACTCTGGGAGCAGGTTCCCGGTTTTTTTATTCTATCTTTCATTCTGTTTCTGCATTTTGCAATGCAGGGTTTGCTCTCTTTTCTGACAGCCTTGAAGGGTTCAGCAGCAGCCTCATTCTTTCAGGCGGAGTCGCTCTTTTGATAATTACAGGAGGTATAAGTTTTTCTGTAATTGCCAATTTAAGATCGGTTATTACTGTAAGACTTAGAGGAAAAATCCCTGAGAATACCAGAGGCCAATCCAGATTAACCCTGAATACAAAGATAGTACTTTCTCTTAGTTCTGTACTTCTTCTATCCGGAACATTATTGTTTTATGCTTTGGAACATGGCGGTACATTGAAAAATATGAGTATTGGCAGTCAGTATCTTACAGCTTTCTTTCAGTCAGTTACACTGAGAACTGCAGGTTTTAATACAGTAGGCTTCGGCAGTCTTGCTCCCTCTATGCTGGTTATAATGATGATATTCATGTTCATAGGAGCAGCTTCAGGGAGCACGGCTGGTGGTATAAAGGTTAATACAGTAGCTGTTCTTGGCTCTGCAGTTAAATCTGCCTGGAAGAATGAGAAAGATGTTGTACTATTAAAACAGGCGATACCTTCAGAGTTGGTCCTT
>CBDVAD010000025.1:0-16839 GCA_965371875.1 uncultured bacterium | reverse complement strand
TTTGGTAAATCAGATTTGGGAAAAAATTCTGGAAGTATAGCAGAAAATATACTACATTAATAGTAGGTGAATTTAAGAAATTGAAGGAGCCCGATATGACGATGGTAAATACAGTTATCCTTGCAGGTGATAAAAAAGGAAGTATTCTCGTAGGGAATGATAATAAGTCGTTCCTGTCAATCAATAATGTTCCATCGATAATTCATACTCTGAAAGCTTTTCTGGGGGCGAATTATGTTAAGAATATTGTTGTTGTAGGACCTGCAGATCGTTTGCGAAAAGTTATAGGGGATTACAATCTGCCTCTGGACAGCAGAATAAAAGTGATTGAGCAGGAAGAGACATTACTTGAAAATGGAAAAGCCGGATGTGTTGCTGCAATGGAGGGTGTCCCCGGGGGTACAACCTTCGAATCGTTATATGGAACCATGTATACTGATATATCGATAGTCGTCGCCCCCTGCGATATTCCACTGATTACTCCAGCTGAAATTGATGAATTTATTGAAAAAGCTGATATGGATGAGAATGACTTTTATCTGGGTTTATGCAGGGATGATATCCTTGATTATTATTATCCTGGTTCCGATAGTCCAGGGATCCGCATGAATTATCTTCACATGAAAGAGGGTAATTTCAGGATCAATAATCTTCATATTCTAAAACCCCTTAAGATAGAGAGACATCAATATATAGAAAAGATGTACGAATTAAGATATCAAAAACGCTTTCTGAATATGTTTAAATTGCTTAGTAAGATCCTTTTTAACGGTAGGGGAGTTTTAAGAGGTCTGTATCATGCGTTGAAACTGCAGTTAGTGAGTATTTATTTTGATAAAGGATCAGAGAGAATTTATTTGAAGATAAAGAATTCAATTGAAATTGACAAAGTCTTAGAAAGTATTGGCATAATACTGGGCACAAAAATATCATATATTTCAACAAATTATGGGGGTGCCGCTCTTGATGTGGATCATGAAGCTGATAGAAAGATAGTAGAAGAGATGTATGATAAATGGATGGAGCATCAGAAAAATATTCTTTCCACAAGAATATGATCCTTATGTTTTGTTTTCAAATGGATGGAATTTATGATAAAAACTTCCAGGTACAAGAAAATTTATCGCCTGGGGGATAATTGATATATGAATTTCATCTGTATCCCCTGTATTAAAAAGTTCTCCATCAATATGAAAATCTACATTTTTTCCCGTTTTTATAATAGTTTCCTTTATTTCATAACGCTCTATAAGGGGTTGTCTCATTTTTTCCAGGCGTGCATTTATCCGATGATGCCAGCCATTCCATATTGATATTAAATTTAACAGAACTGTTAAATGATTATTAAACTGATAAAGGTATGCATCCATATTCCCATCATTACATACTACATCAGGACAGATTCGAAAAAGACTTCCGTAATAGGGGCGGGTTCCAATTTCTATTATTACTGCTTTTGTTTTACGGATGAGAGTTTTGAATGGATACTCTGCATTAATTTTTATCCCTTTTAATGCATATTTCCCACTTTTAAATGTAAGTTCAATTTCGGTTGTGTTCCTGAAATCAAGTTTTCGGAATAGTTTAAGGGCAGAAAAAAGATAATAACGCATTCCGGGTCTAACTGTATTCTGAGCATCTTTAAAGAAAAGGGATTTTCTTAATTTTAAAACCTCAGCATCGTATCCAATTCCAAGAAGTTGTCCGTATACTGTTTTGCTGCCAATATCTATTCTGAGAAGGTCAACCGACTCAATATAGGAGTTTTTAACACTGTCAATATATGTATTTATTTGTTTTGTAAGAAAGTGAGGGATCTCATATGAATCCTGGATACCATTGCCGGTACCTCCCCGGAGGAATCCCAGGGCTTTTATTGGTTTATATTTTCCCATCATGGCATTGATTGCCTGGTGAACAGTGCCGTCACCTCCCCATATTACCAGGTATTTAGAATCGCCTGTACAGAAACTCCGGACTTCTTTTCTGAAGTTTTCTATGCTGGAAGATTCTACTATCCTGGCATCAGTCTTTTTTTTTAATATTTTCTTAAGAACTTTGGCTGAAGATGGATGTCTGGTAGGATTAATAAGAAAAGTACACTCTGTCATCAGATTTTTACTGTTCATCATATTAATAATAGTACTTTTATCGTACATGAACAAATTTTGATGTTAAATTCTTGTTTTAATTAGAAAACATGTCGATTCATGTTGTAAGAGAATTATGTGAAAGATATAAGTGAATATTCTGCAGATACATCAATCTATGAGCTCTCTACCCACCTGTATGAGCGAATCATTAATCGAAAAATAGTATCTTTTTCCGAACTTAAGAAATACATTTCCGGAGTTCCCCGGGGATCTCAAATCCAGATCGTACTGATGAATGCTTTCAAGCTGATCAGGAATCTCCATTGGGGTTTTTTTAAAGATATAGATTATCCGTCATATCCAAAAGTTTGGAAAGAAATTGTAATACCTGATTCAGATTACAAATATGCAGGTGATTTGAAGCGAAATATGACTATCCCCAGTATTTATATTGCTATGCTGGATATTCACGGATATACAAAGTTCTGCAGACAGAGCAATAGAAACCTGTCAATGCTGGAACTTCTGGACAACTTTATGCAGGGGGATATTAGTAAGATAACCCAGGAGAATAATGTTGTCAGCCGGCGGGCAAGGGGAGATGAAATAATTCTTTTTGGAACAAAAGCAGCAGATATAATAAATTCTGTGTTGAGTATCATAGATTATTTTTCAAAGAGGAAAATCATTAAAAATGATGAACTTTCAAGAAGCAGACCGGGAGTAAAAATAATTCTTCCTGATATGCATGTAACTGCCGGGATTGCCGGGGGCAAAATTTATACTCCCCTTATAATTACCGAAGATGGTGATCTTTCCGGTGATGTTGTAAATACAGCCGCGAGACTTCAGGCAAGGGCAAATAAAATAAGTCCGACAGAAACCCGTGTTATAATAACAAACCATGTTCATCACCGCTTTATTAAAGAACAAAAAGACGGGGATGTGTCCAATGAACATTCCCTTAGATTTTTTAATTCAGGAGTAATTGAATTCAAGGGTACTGCTATATCTCTTTATATTCTCCTTTTCAGGGAAAAAGATTTTTATCATCTTGATTATCAGGAAGAAATGCTGGCACTTTTCAACTCTCTTAGAAGCAATCTCTGGAAGAATAAGGTATTTCCTGATCTCATGATTTTGCTGATAAAGGTTCTTAATAGTATGCCCGGTTTCAAAATCAAGGCTAAGTTGGGAAATGGGAATCATATAGCTCTGCAAAATTCTGAGCTTATAAAAATTTGTGATAGATCCCTGGAATGCTATTCTAAAGGGGGAAATTATTCCAAAGCTCTGAATCTGCTGGACAGAATATGCACCTACCTGGAAAGTGTTCCGATATTCGATAGTTTGGTTCTTGATTATGCTGTCAGTATTAACATGATATACAATACTATTCTTACTACCTATAACAGTGAAATTGAAATTTTACTCGAATCCAAAATCGATAAAATCCTTTCCCGGGAAGAACAAAAAACCTATAGTCTTGTTAGAAAGCACTTTCATATCTATGAAAAACTTCGTAATCATGTTCGTAACAGCACCGAACTGGGCAATAGAAAGGCTCTTTGGTACAGGATTATTGAGAATCAGACTGATAGCATGGAATTAAATATTTATTCAGGTAAAACCTGATTTTCAGAGTAATCATCAGAATGTGATTAATTGCTGGATCAAAGTTGAACTGAAATGCTATGCTGAGAGTCTAAGGAGATTCACCCCGATGATTAAATATGCAGCTGCAGCAGTACTTGTCCTTGTTCCCCTGCTATGGGGGGCTTTAATGGTTCCTGTACTTGATTTCTTTGAAAATTTATTTTTCAAACGGTCAGAGAACCAGGAACATAAAGATGATTGATTTTTTTTATCTTATTGCACCTGAGTTCAGCTCTTATTTAACTGGCCCTGTTTTTTTTCTGTCTCTTGCCGGTCTTGGTTTTATAGTTGGGATCTTAGCCGGTATCTTTGGGGTAGGAGGAGGTTTTCTTCTTGTTCCTCTGATGAATATCCTCCTGGGGATACCTTTTGAACTTGCTGCGGGCAGTGCAACATGTTATATAATCGGTACAAGCACAACTGGTGTAATTAAACATTCTCACAAAAATAATATTGAAATTAAAGCAGCTATATATATCTCTTTCGGCAGCATGTTGGGAGCTGTCTCCGGTGATATGCTTCAGGATGGACTGGTATTACTCGCCGGTGGTAACAGATCTTTATTTGAGCAGATTATGCAGGGAGTGTTTATCTTACTTCTTCTTGTAATTGCATGGGTCATGTCCAGAGAATCCCGCTACGATGAAAAATCAGACATTCGGCCAGTGACATTTCTTCAGAAAATGAGACTGGGACCGGATACTGATCTTACCCAGTCTCAGCAAATAGGGGTGAGTATTATTGGATTATTCGGCATAGGTTTTTCCGGTGGACTTCTAACCGGTCTGATGGGTGTAAGCGGAGGAGTTCTGTTTATGCCTATTCTGGTTCTGGGCGTAGGCCTTGCTCCTCATCTGGCTGTTGGAACCAGTCTGGCTGTTGTGTTGGTTGGTTCAATATCAGCTGTAATAAAAAAGACTCTTTCAATAAATCAGACAGGTGGTGGAAAAGTAAGTCTTCCCATAGCAGTTGCCCTTCTTGCCGCTGGTGCTGTGGGTGTTCGAATAGGCATCGCAATCAGCCACAGATTACATGGAGAAAGATTAAAAAAATATTTTTCAATTATAGTGCTTGGAGCGGCTGTAATGGTAGCTGTTAAACTTTTTATATCAATGGAGCTGTTTTAATGAAGTCAGTAGTGTTGGCAGAAAAACCAAGTGTTGGAAAGGGACTTGCAAGAGTTCTTGGTTGCCGAAAGGGTGGCAAGGGGTATCTTGAGGGAGATATATAGTAACCTGGGCAATGGGTCATTTAGTGGAACTTGCAGATCCTGATGCATATGATGCAAAATATAAGTCCTGGCGGCTGGAGGACCTTCCCATGCTCCCTGGACAGATGAAATATAAAGTAATTCGTAAAACAAATAAACAATTTAACACTGTAAAAATGCAGATAAAAAGAAAGGATGTAAATAATCTGATTATTGCAACAGATGCCGGTCGGGAAGGGGAGCTTGTGGCCCGATTAATAATGAAACTCAGTGGCTGGCATGGTAGTTTTCAGAGACTTTGGATCAGTTCACAAACAGACAGTGCCATAAAAGATGGATTTAATAATTTAAAACCAGGAATGAACTATGACAATCTGTTTAAAGCAGCTGAATGCAGAGGAGAGGCAGACTGGGTTATTGGATTAAATATAACCCGGGCCCTTAGCTGTAAACATGATGTTCGTCTTTCTGCGGGCAGAGTTCAGACACCAACCATAAATTTAATAATTCAGAGAGAAAAAGAGATTAAAAAGTTCATTCCAAAAAAGTTTTGGACTGTAGATGTAGATTTCGGGAATTTTAGTGCCCAGTGGATCTCTAAATCCGGTAATACCCGTTTATTTAATGAAAAAGAAGGAGAATCTTTGCGGGTAAAACTATTAGCTGGTGAAGCCTGTGTTTCTTTACTTACCAAAACAAAAAAATCTGTATCTCCTCCACTTGCTTATAATCTGACATCTCTTCAGAGAGATGCCAACAGCCGTCTTGGCTTTTCAGCGAAGAAAACACTTTCGACTCTTCAGGTTCTATACGAGCGATATAAAATTGCAACATATCCAAGGACAGACAGCAGTTATATTACAGATGACATGGTCCCGACTCTGAAAAACAGATTGAAATCAATGCTGGATACAAGCTTAATAAGTAAAGCAGCATCTTTATTAAGCTCTGATATCAAACCTGGAAAGAGGTTTGTGGATAATAAAAAAGTAACAGATCATCATGCCATTATTCCTACAGGTGAAAAAATTAGAATGGAACAGTTGAATCATGATGAAAACAGGCTTATGACAATTATTATGGAACGTTTTATTGAAGTTCTTTCTCCTCCTGAAATAAGAGAGACTACGACAGTAAAAATAGATTTGTCAGGAGAGCTTCTGATTGCAAAAAACAGTGTTCAGATTGTAAGTGGATGGAGAGGAGTAACTGTTATAAGAAGGTCGTCTGAAGATGATGATAATATATATTCAGGAAAACTTCCGGATCTTGAAAAGGGGCAGTTACTTAAGGTTAAAAGTGTGGAGCTATTATCCGGATTAACAAAACCCCCTTCAAAATATACCGAAGGTACTCTTCTGGCGGCAATGGAGAATCCTGGTAAGTTTATTGATGATCCTGTTCTTAAAAAAATAATCTCAAAAGGCGGCCTGGGTACAGTTGCTACAAGGGCTGATATAATTGAAAAAATAATTTCCAAGGGGTACATATTAAGAGAAGGTAAAGAGTTACAGCCAACCTCCAGAGGGATCGAGTTGATGGAAATAGTGCCTGCTGAACTCCGAAGTCCGGCACTTACAGCAGTATGGGAAGATCGTTTTACAAATATCTCTGAAGGAAAAGAAACTCCATCAGAATTTCTCAAAGAAATCCGTAAGAAGGCTTCTGAACTTGTGTCTGAAGTTAAATCAAGTACTAAAAAATATGAACCCAGGGAAAAAAAACGGAAAAGCATGCCCTATGTGCGGAAAAATACTGATCTCTGGAAAAGATCGTAGAGGTAATAAGATTTTTATATGTCATTCCCTTTCATGTGGTTATGAGGAAGACACAAGATCCAATGGTGATCTTCCCCACAGATCCGGACGGCGGGAAAAGGCTATGAACAGACGCCTTATTTCGGAATTCAGTGACAATTCCAGTACAACATCAAGTTTTGGTGATCTTATAAGGGCTGCACAGAATAGAAGTAAAAAAGGATAAATTGCCTGTAACTTATATACAGAAAGTTTATTTGAGAAATTTATTTAAATCACTGATCCTGTATATTTCCTGATAAGGTTTAGGGATTTTCAGAGTTTCCGCCATTGTGGTTAAAATAGCTGTTTTTAGTAAATTGATAAGATTTTCTGTATCCACAGGAACCAGCTCCCTTAAATTCATAACAGGACTTCTTATACTTTTTACGAATTTTTTACCGGATTCAGGATAGTTTGGGTCCTGCAGAATACTGTTATTGAGGGATGCCAGGTCTGTATCAATCAGTATGGATGCATGATATAGAAAATTGCTGCCTGAGAGAGCTATAGCTATCCCCATAATCTTTCTTCGCCTGTAAAATATATTTGAACGTTGATCAATTATTAACTCTGATTTATTTTTAGTTACTATGTGGTCAATCGATGTTTTTATAATTCCGGATATCCATGCAGCTTCTTCCAGAATCTGTGATGAATGAAATATGTTCTTTCTGTTTTTTATCAGTGTAAAATTAAGGGTTCCTCTGTCATGGTATACTGTTCCTCCCCCTGAAAATCTTCTCAGCACAGGTAGTTTATGTTTGGTTATATATTCTTCATTTATTTCGTGATCACGTTTTTGGAATCTACCCATCACAATACAGGGGCTGTTTCTCCAGAATCGAATAATTAAATCGGACTGTTCTGCTCCGGAAAGGATATTGGATTTAAATATATCATCTTCCAGTTGTAGATTTTCAGCAGGATTATCAGATTTTGTATCAATTACTGTAAGTTTCATGGAAACACCTTACTAAAATAATAATATATATTGATTCTATCATGTATCTGTTATTATATTCTATTCAACTTATTAAAAGGAATTAATTAATGGAAAAATATTATCATGATCCGGATCCTGCAGAAACAAGAGAATGGCTGGAATCCCTTGATGGTGTAGTCAGATATGAAGGATCAGATAAAACTGATTTTCTTTTAAGAGAACTGACAGACAGAGCAAGGTCAAAAGGTGTTCTTACTTCTCCAGGAATACTCTCCCCATATTTAAACACTATACCTCCGGATAAATCAGAGAAAATACCGGGAGATTCAATAACTGCCGGTAAAGTAAGCGCCTATGTTCGCTGGAATGCAATGGCAATGGTTGTACGGGCCAATAAGGATGGAAAGGGTCTTGGTGGTCATATCGCCAGTTTTTCATCCGCGGCAGTTCTTTATGAAGTTGGTTTCAACTGGTTTTTCAGGGGGCCTGAATCGGAAGACGGTGCGGATATGGTTTTCTTTCAGGGACATTCTTCTCCTGGTATTTATGCACGTGCCTTTATAGAGGGCCGTCTTACAGAAGAACAACTTGTAAATTTCAGGCAGGAAGTTGGCGGCAAGGGACTTTCATCTTATCCTCATCCCTGGTTGATGCCTGATTTCTGGCAGTTTCCTACTGTATCCATGGGCCTTGGCCCTCTGATGGCTGTTTATCAGGCAAGATTTATGAAATATATGAATGCCAGGGGCGTTACAAATAGCGGTAATCGTAAGGTCTGGGTCTTTATGGGAGATGGAGAGTCCGATGAGCCTGAGTCTCAGGGAGCATTGGCACTGGCGGCAAGAGAGAAGCTTGATAACCTTATCTATGTAGTAAACTGCAATCTGCAGCGCCTTGACGGTCCTGTCCGGGGTAATGGAAAGATAATACAGGAGCTGGAGGGTAACTTCAGGGGTGCCGGCTGGAATGTTATCAAGGTCATATGGGGATCGGAATGGGATGATATTATGGCAAGGGATAAAGAGGGGCTTCTTCTCAGGAAATTCTCTTCCATGGTTGATGGAGAATTTCAGACAATAAGGGCAAGAGGTCCTGCATATCTTAGAAAACATGTCTTTGGAGATAATCCGAAGCTTCTGGAACTAATTAAGGATAAAACTGATGATGAACTTTGGCAGATGTCCAGAGGAGGACATGATCCCCGTAAGGTATATGCGGCCTTTGCCTCAGCAAGGGATCATAAGGGACAACCTACAGTAATACTGGTTAAAACGGTAAAAGGTTTGGGTATGGGATCCGGTGAAGCCTCAATGGGAGCACATAATGTAAAAAAACTTGATTTGGAATCTCTTAAAGAATTCAGAACCAGGTTCAATGTTCCTCTTGAAGACAGCCAGCTCGAAGACCTTCCATTTATCAAACCTGATGATCAGAGCCCCGAGGATCTGTTTCTAAAGAAGCAGCGTAAGCTAATGGGTGGGTCTGTTCCTTTCAGGGTAAAAACAAGTGAAAAAATTAAAATGCCATCTCTGTCAGTTTTTAAAGGACTTCTTGATTCAAGCGGTGAAAGAGAGCTGTCGACTACAATGGCCTTTGTTCGAATGCTGAGTATTCTCGTAAAAGATAAAAATATTGGGGAAAGAATTGTTCCCATAGTACCTGATGAAGCACGTACTTTCGGTATGGAGGGGCTTTTCAGACAATTGGGAATTTATGCACCTGAAGGTCAGCTTTACGAGCCTCAGGATGCCGATGCCCTCATGTGGTACAGGGAAGATGTATCCGGTCAGATACTTGAGGAAGGTATTAATGAAGCAGGTGCCTTTTCCTCCTGGATTGCTGCAGGTACATCATATTCAAACTACGGCAAAGTTATGATTCCCTTTTATACTTTTTACTCGATATTCGGTTTTCAGCGTATAGGGGATCTTGCCTGGGCAGCCGGTGACAGCAGAGCGAAGGGCTTTCTTATGGGAGCCACAGCGGGAAGGACTACTTTGAATGGGGAAGGGCTTCAGCATCAGGATGGCCATGGACTAATGCTTGCATCAACCCTGCCAACCTGCCTTGCATATGATCCCGCTTTCTCTTATGAGCTGGCTGTAATAGTTCAGGATGGTCTTAACAAAATGTACGTAAAAGGTGAGGACTTGTTCTACTACATAACTCTAATGAATGAAAATTATATCCAGCCCGGGATTCCTGAAGGAGCAGAAGAGGGTATTTTAAAAGGTATCTATCTTTTCCAAAAGTCTGAAAGGCTGGGGAATCATATAAATCTAATGGGAAGCGGAACAATTTTGAACGAGGTAATAGCAGCAGCAGAGCTTCTTAAAGCTGATTTTGATATTTCCTCAGATATCTGGAGTATCCCTGGAATAAATCAGCTGCACAGAGAAGGTATTGAGATTGAAAGATGGAACCTTTTTAATCCATCTAAAAAATCGAAGGTTCCTTATCTGACATCTGTTCTTTCAGAGACAAAGGATCCTGTTGTAATCAGTACTGACTATATAAGAGCATATCCCGAACAGATCAGGCGGCTCATCCCCAATAGATTAACAGTTCTTGGTACGGATGGTTACGGAAGATCTGATATGCGGAATAAATTGAGAGATTTTTTTGAGATAGACAGATATCACATTGTTATTGCATCATTGAAATCATTGTCTGATGACGGCAGGATTTCTTCATCTGCAGTATCAGAGGCATTAACAAAATATAGTATACGGGTAGATAAAAAAAGCCCGTTAAAGGTTTGAGGAGAGATTCGAAATGGTAAAAATATTTGTCCCTGACCTTGGCGGGTTTGAAAATATTGAAATAATTGAATTATTTGTGTCTGAGGGAGACAAAGTTCAAAAAGAAACATCATTGTTTTCTTTGGAAAGCGATAAGGCAGTAATGGATATCCCTTCACCATTTAGTGGTGTAATAAAGAATCTAATGATTTCCCCAGGAGATAAGGTTTCCCAGGGAGATCTGATTGGAGAAATTGAAGTAGATGAAAATAGTAAAAACAGCGTAGTCCCTGAGACTAAGAAATCTGATGAGAAAGTTATTACACCTCTATCGAAACCAGATGATGCTGCAGCTTCCACTCAGGAAGTTATTAATAAACATGAAATAGCCCGAAAATCAGTTACTGAAAACTTTCCCACACCTGGCGCTGTTTATCATGCATCCCCTTCAGTAAGGCAGTATGCACGGGATCTTGAAATAAATCTGGAAGGGATTGAAGGAACCGGGCCAAAGGGTAGAATAACAAAAAACGACCTGAAGAACTTTATAAAAGCCGGACTCAGTAATACGGCAGCTACCGGCATTTTCCCCTCTGTTCCAACAGAGGATTATTCTTCTTTCGGTTCCATTGAAGAGCTTGAATTAAGTAGAATTAAAAGAATCACCGGAGAACGCCTTACAGGTAGCTGGCTTAATATTCCCCATGTTACACAGTTCGATGAAGCTGACATAACAGATCTGGAAACTTTTAGAAATGACCAGGGTATGAGCATCCTGCCCTTTATAATGAAAGCAACAGCTGTTGCTCTTAAGAAATTTCCATTTTTCAATTCTTCTCTTGGTTCTTCAGGAGAGACTTTAATTATTAAGGATTATATAAATATTGGAATAGCGGTAGATACAGAAAAGGGACTTGTTGTTCCGGTTATAACAGAAGTGGATAAAAAAAATATAACTCTTATTGCAAAAGAATTAAAAGATAAAGGTCTTCTTGCCAGGAGGGGACGCCTTAAACCAGAAGATTTTTATGGTGGAAGTTTTACTATATCAAGCCTTGGTGGTATCGGAGGTACAGGTTTTACGCCAATTGTTAATGCGCCTCAGGCTGCAATTCTTGGAGTCTCAAAAGCTGTAATGAAGCCTGTATGGAATGGCTCCGAGTTTAAACCGGCACTGATTCTTCCATTTTCGGTTTCCTATGATCATCGAATAATCGACGGAGCAGAAGCAGCGCGGTTTGCCCGGTATTTAAGCACTCTTCTTGAAGATATAAGAAGGATTATACTATGAATAATATAAATGCTGATGTCGTAGTTCTGGGAGGAGGCCCCGGAGGTTATACAGCAGCTTTCAGAGCAGCTGATCTTGGTCTGAAAGTATTAATAATTGAAAAAGAATCACAATTGGGAGGAGTCTGCCTGAACATAGGGTGTATACCTTCAAAAACACTTCTTCACGGAGCTGAAATTATCAGGAGTGCCAGAGAAGGTGCTGAGCTGGGTATCAAATTTTCCAAACCTGAAATTGATCCTGGAGCTTTACGAACTCATAAGAATAATGTTGTAGCTAAGTTGACAAGCGGTCTTGATAGTCTATGCAAAATAAGGAATGTTCAGGTAATTTACGGAGAGGGCAGGTTTCTGAATGACAGATCCATTGATGTGACTTTTTCTGATGAAAAACCAAATATAAAGGTGGTGTTTGAAAATTGTATAATTGCGACAGGTTCAAGGCCTGTTGAAATTCCAGGTTTTCCAAATGATGATCCCCGTATATGGGATTCTACAAGAGCTCTGGACCTGCCGGAAATACCGACTAGTCTGCTGATTGTAGGAGGTGGAATAATCGGTCTTGAAATGGCGGCAGTCTATCATGAGCTGGGAACGAATATAACTGTAGTGGAAATGGCCGAACAGATAATTCCGGGAGCAGATGGAGATCTGGTTAGTATTCTCTCGAATGTTATTAAAAAGAGATACAAGGCTGTCTATACCGGCACAGGTGTTACAGAAATTGATAATAGTGGTGATCAATTAAAAGTTTCTCTCAAAGGGAGTTCAGTTCCTGATAGTATATTAGTTGATCGTATTCTTATTGCTGTTGGAAGAATCCCGAATAGTGATCTGCTGGATATTAAAAAAACAGGAATAAATATCGGTGAAAGAGGATTTATTTCTTTAAACAGCAGTCAGGAAACTTAAGTATCGTGAATATATTCAATAGGTTACATTTGCGGAAATCCAATGCTTGCTCATAAAGCAACACATCAGGGAAAGATTGCCGCAGAAGTGATTGCCGGTCATAAATCAGCTTTTACACCAATGACAATCCCCTCTGTTGCATATACTGATCCTCAACTAGCCTGGATGGGGATAACAGAGATGGAAGCGAAAGCCTCAGGTATTGAATACGAAGTTGGCAGATTCCCCTGGAGTGCAAGCGGCCGGGCATTAAGTGAAAGTGGTCCTGAGGGTATAAGCAAGGTTCTGTTTGATAAAAAGACAAAACGGATTATCGGAGCCGGTATAGTCGGGAAGAATGCCGGTGAACTTATTGCAGAAGCAGTACTTGCTCTGGAGATGGGCGCTGATGCAGAAGATATAGCAAGGACAATCCATCCCCACCCGACATTGTCGGAGACATTTGCCCTTGCATCAGAAATTGTAGATGGTACAATTACAGATTTACCCGGAGTAATAAAAGAATAGGTTTATAATCCTACTCAAAAACGGTTCCCAGACTAAAAGTAATAAATGGTAACTCCTGTTTCATGTCCCATCCACCGGAAAGGCTGAATATATATGGTTTTAAGCCAATTAACGAGGTTACAATATTGGTTCCCAATCCGACTGTTGGGTTAAACTCTGTTTTCCCATTAAAGTTAAAAAGATCTGTAACAAGAAGATCATAAAAAATATATAGAGTTGAATCTTTTAAGGTCATTAATTCACCAATTGTAGACAGATGCCTGCCAACGTTCCAGGTGATATTTCCATTTAAAATTAAATAAGATGGAAAATAATCATGCAGTGTAGTGGCTATTGTACTCCCACGGCTTCTGTA
Source organism: uncultured bacterium (assembly GCA_965371875.1). Taxonomy (GTDB): domain Bacteria; phylum Spirochaetota; class Spirochaetia; order B11-G9; family B11-G9; genus JAJRQE01. Next base: position 3,333 of record CBDVAD010000025.1, on the reverse strand, counting down.
ATAATCATTAAATGTCAGTTCTACACCAGTGGGTAAATTTATTAGTGCTCCCTTTCCATAAGCTCTTGTATCCAATGCAAAACCAGATCCCAGTGGTATTGAGGAGATATATTCTGCAGAAAGGCCATAGATGTCATTTCCTGTATCTCTTCTAATCAGATATCGGAGGTCCAGAACCAGTTTCGATGATACTGATTCGAACCTTAATCCCGGGCGGAGAAAAAAATCAGATTTTTCAGGATCTTCAATGTCTCTAAACTCAGCTATTACTCCTGATTCGATAGAACCACCTGGAAAAGGGAGGATTGCACCTGTCTCAGTAAAAATATAATTCCCGGCATATTGCAGGGAATTATCATGCACTGTTGAAAAATTCAGCTGCCCTTCCATATTTAGGTAAAGAAAGCTATTAATCCCCAACTCCAATCGCATAATAGTACCTGTTATGTCATCAGAGTAGAAAAGCATACCTTCCAGAAGGCTCCTGTCAAACCATAGAGAGGTTTTAATAGTTGGAAAGTAGTTTTGATTAAGATAATGGGTATTTCCAAAAGAATACCAGGGTTCCAAACTTGGTTTGATTGACCAACCTGTTTCTTTAACAGGGAGGATAATCTTATTTAACCTTGTTTTCAGGGTTTGCCAATTATTATGTATTTCCTTCGTTGAGTTAAATTCTTCCAGAACTGTCTTTTTTGAGGATATTCCTCTGCTGTTCAGATAATTAATAAGTTCAGGAAGTACATCATCAGCTGATTCATATCCTTTTGTAATTATCTTTTCCCCTTCGTCAAATGCCATAAATGATATATCTTCAACATCACATCTAATTAAAAAAGGTTTGAATTCTTTAATTTCTTTGACAGATCTTCGGCTTTTACTGATATCAATAGTAACATTTAATATGGTCATTGGATTGTTAAGGTTTACTTCAGCATCATAAAAGGCAGATGAAACAACCATATTGGGGAGCAGATCATTAAATGGCAGGACGGGAACGAGAGCTGACGTCCCGCCATCAACCAATCTGAAATTTTCTATGTTAACAGGTTCAAAATAAAATGGCAGGGCAAAAGATGCTTTCAGAACTTTAACAAGATTTCCCTGGGATAATATTATCTGTCGTTTTGTTCTTAGGTCTTCAGATACTACAAAGATAGGAATAGCTGTTTCGGAAAGATCCATTTCACCAAACAGCGCAAACATAAGTGATTCAAATCTATGAAGATCAATCAATCCACCTTTCAGGGGTAAAATCAGATCAAAAAACTCAGACAATTTAAGTGTTCTAACCATATCCTCAAGATCAGACACACTCATCCCTGCAGCATATGCAAGACCGACGATTGAACCCATGGAATTGGTTATAATTACATCCGGCCGAAGACCTTCCTCTTCCAGCCTTTTTAAAACACCTATATGGGCAAAAGCTCTTGCAGATCCTCCGGAAAGATTAAGATCCCAGATCGGTTTGTTATTGCTCTCCAGTCTCTCCCTGGTATTTTCAAGGCCATAATATATGGGTACATCCCGAAGATACAGATCTTCTGTCCGGGCAATAGGTTCATAACCGTAAATAAAAAGAGAACTTAAGAGATAGATGATGATTAGTATGTTTTTCATTAAAAGCCAAAGGTGAGATTCGAACTCACGGCCTACGCTTTACGAGAGCGTTGCTCTACCCCTGAGCTACTTTGGCATTATCTTCTTATGGATTATGATCTCAATTATCACTTTCTTCAGGATTAAATCAACCATAATATAAATAATTCAATGATCATCTTAAGAAAACCCCTCCCTGACCGATATTTAAAAGAGCGATACCACTGGAGGAATTGATGATCAGAGGATTATATACCGGAGCAAGCGGAATGATGGCCCAGATGCATCGTATGGATGCATTGTCAAATAATCTGGCTAATGTGGATGTAACCGGTTATAAAAAGGATACTTCAATCAGTAAGGCTTTTCCGGAAATGCTTATACGGCGTATGAACGATGATGGTCTTTATAAATTCCCCTTTGGCAGTATAGATACAGCCCCTGTAGTTGGCACCCTTGGATCCGGTGTTGAGTATAATGAAACCTTTACAAATTTTACCCAGGGTGCTCTTAAGCAGACAGAGAATCCATTTGATATGGCCCTTAGTGGTGAAGGATTCTTTACTGTATCTGTTAACGGAGAAGAGCGTTATACCAGAAACGGAACTTTCCTTTTGAATGACAAGGGAATACTTGTAACAAAAGATGGTCATCCGGTCCTTGGACAGAATGGTAAGATTAGTGTAAAGAAAAATAATTTTGTAATAGATGAAAAAGGTAATGTCTATCAGAATGCAGCTTTTTCTGAAGATCCCGAAAGACTTGTATCAATGCAGGAAAACGAGTGGGAAGATCTTGAGCTCATTGATACTTTGAAGATATCAGATTTTTCAAGAGACCGTTATTTAAAAAAAGAAGGTAACAGTTTCTGGAAAAGTACATATGAGTCCGGAGACGCTTATCAGGTAGCCTTGGGTAGTGAAACAAAGGTTATACAGGGATTCCTGGAAGGTAGCAACGTAAATCCTGTAACGGAAATGGTAAAGATGATTGAGATAAACAGGGCCTATGAGGCCAATCAGAAGGTTATACAGAGCCAGGATTCTTTAACTGGTCGTCTGTTCAACGATATATTAAGAGCGTAGGTGAGGTAAAGAGTTATGATGAGAGCATTATGGACCGCAGCTTCCGGAATGACCGGACAGCAGTTTAATATAGATACTATTTCAAATAATCTGTCCAATGTTAATACAACAGGTTATAAGAAAACCAGAGCAGACTTTGAAGATCTTATTTATCAGACTTCACGAATAGCAGGCACTCCTGCTACTGAACTGACATCAATTCCTACAGGGATACAGGTTGGGCATGGTGTAAAGGTCGCCGCCACCCAGAGAGAATTTACCCAGGGATCACTCCAGAGTACAGGTAATGTCGGGGATATGGCAATTTCAGGAGAGGGATTTTTCCGGGTTATGTTGTTGGACGGTACTTATGGATACAGTAGAGATGGATCATTTAAGATAGATTCTGATGGACAGTTTGTTAATTCCAATGGACACAGGTTAATGCCGGAAATTATACTTCCAGAGAATTTTATACGTGAGAGTGTTGCAATATCACAGGATGGCCGGGTTACTGTTAAAGTTGCAGGCAATGATAATCCTCTTGATGTTGCCCAGATGGAATTGTACAGGTTTGTTAATCCTGCAGGACTGCAGGCTATCGGACAAAATAACTTTAAAGTAACAAATGGTTCCGGGGATGCTATAGGTGGAAGACCCGGTTTTG
>CBDVAD010000024.1:0-17279 GCA_965371875.1 uncultured bacterium | reverse complement strand
ACCAGAGCATCCAGAAACGGGGTTTCTGATGCTGCGGGCGAGCTCTCAAGTAATGAAGTTCCTTCTGCTAGAACTTCTCTAATAGTTTTCATTTTTCCTGAAGGGCTTCCTGGTTAGCTGAAAGCTGAAGACCGTCAATTATCTCTGCCATATCACCCTGCATAATATATTCAAGTTTGTAAAGAGTAAGGTTTATTCTGTGATCTGTTACCCTGTTTTGCGGATAGTTATAGGTTCTGATTCTTTCAGATCTGTCACCGCTTCCAACCTGGCTCTTACGGTTCTCTGAACGTTCCTTTGCTTTTTTCTCTGCTTCAGCTTCATATAATCTTGCTCTAAGAACTCTGAATGCTTTTGCTTTATTTTTGATCTGTGATTTTTCATCCTGACAGGTTACTACAACACCAGTAGGAAGATGGGTAATACGAACAGCTGAATCTGTTGTATTTACACTCTGCCCGCCAGGGCCGGATGATCTGAATACATCTATTTTTAATTCTTCATTTTTTATCTGAATATCTGTTTCTTCCGCTTCAGGGAGTACTGCAACAGTAACGGCAGATGTATGAACTCTTCCTCCTGATTCAGTTGCCGGTACTCTTTGGACTCGATGAACACCACTTTCATACCGAAGAGTTCCGTATACTTCCTTTCCTGATATGGAAAAAGCTATCTCTTTAAATCCGCCTATACCAATTTCGTTTGTTGACATAACTTCAGTTTTCCATTTATGAGTCTCGGCAAAACGGGAGTACATTCTGTAAAGATCAGCTGCAAATAAAGCGGCTTCATCTCCGCCGGTACCTGCACGGATTTCCATTATTATATTTTTTCCATCCATTGGGTCTTTAGGAACAAGAAGTATCTTTAACTTCTGTTCCATTTTTTCACTTTTGTCTTCCAGACCGCTAAGTTCTTCTTTTGCCATGTCCCTCATTTCAGGGTCACTTTCCTCGTGTATAAGCGTTTTAGCATCTTCAATTTCATTTAACAGAATTTTATACTGCTCATAGATATCTGTGGTTTCTTTTATATGACTGTATTCCTGCATTATTTTTTTATAACGATCCCTGTCCTTTATTATTTCCGGATCGGCAATCTCTTTTTCCAGTTCTGCACACTTAGCGACAATAGAATTAAGTTTGTTTATCATGAATTAAGCAGTCTCCTCAAAATCAGGGCATGTATAGATTACAATCTCAAGCTGATCTGATTGTTTAATATGTTTTGTTGCTTCAGTAAGGGCTCTGACAATTCTACATCTACCATTTTTTATGCACAAGGGACAGGCTCCATTTCCTCTGTGATTAATTTCAATTTCCATAATCCCACCATATCAGAAAAAAAGGAGTGGATCAATTAAAGCAGTTGTAATTTTGAGTTTTATTGTTGTCTGATATAGCATAAATAACATAAAAATTAGAAATGCTGAAACAGTTATTCTTGTAACAGGACGGTTTATAGCGAACCCACCGATTAAGATCGATGGGTTCTGCGGGAACCGTGAGAATAAACTGATTTCTGTTATTGAGAATCTGTGATAGCTTTTAACTCGTTTATCCGGTGCCTTTGTTTGATAAATCCGAATATGCTTCCGCAGAATCCCCCTGCTATGTGAGCAAATTCCGCTATGTCATTGCTTTGGAAAGACTGGAAAACTTCCTTAACAATATACAATGCAATAATCAGAATAAAAGTAAGGGGTATTTCACCTTTTTTAGTATTTGTAAAAGGAGCCAGGAGTATCATCATAAATGCGACTCCGCTTGCACCAAGAAGGGCACCCTGAAACAGCAGACTGTTGAGTATACCTGTTACAAGAGCTGTTATAAGTATCATTATCATCAGAGAAAAAGAGCCGTATTTTTCTTCCAGAATTGGACCAACAAGAAGAATTATTGCAAAGTTGCCCAGAAGGTGCTCCCAGCTGATATGCCCGGCAATATGAGAGAAGAGCCGCACATAACTGATAATTGAACCTGTATCAAAGTATCCTCTGCCGGGGATTATAAACCATGCCGGAATCAATTCACCCCCTAATATAGGGTTTAAAAACAGAACCAGGACAGCTATAAGAGAGTAGTTAAGCACTACCGGAGCATTGTATCGAATTTTCATAATTACACCTTATTAAGTGAATGTTTAAAAGTCAACATTTAATTGACAGTACAACCTTTCTGAATGTATCCTTAGCCAGTAATTTTTTGGGTGCGTAGCTCAGCTGGATAGAGCGCTTCCCTCTGGAGGAAGAAGTCGCAGGTTCGACTCCTGTTGTGCCTTAAAATAATCTTCTTTTTATACATATACCAATTGGACAGACTATAGATAGTACTTCCCTGCAGCATAAGAAGGGGTGGTGGAAAAACCGCCCGAACAGCCCGGTGGAGGTACGGAGGAACCGGAAAAAGCTGTTTGGAAAAGCGGGTTTGTAGCCAGGGGGTTGAGGGCGAGACTCGCAGCCCTCACTTTCCCCTTCATGATTATGATTGAAATTACTGAATCAATGAGTGCAGAATAGTTTAGTTGCCAATCTCCCTTACATAGATTAAAATAACAATCCGGGGGCAGATATGGATAATGACAGCAGCAAATTGGAATTCAGATTCAGTTTTTTTACTCAGAAGTATAAGGAATCTATAGCTTTTTATAAGGATATACTTAAATTACCAGTTGTTTATAGCTGGAACCGTGGATTTAATGACAGTGGATATCTGTTTAAGGCAGCATCCGGTCATATGGTTGTGCTTCAGAGTGCCACAAAACAGGTTGAACCTCTTATGGATGCAGTTTTACTTATTGAAGTGGAAGATCTTGATAAACAGTATAATTTCTGCAAAGAACAGGGTGTTGAAATTGTGCAGGAAATACAAAAAAGAGAATGGGGCGACAAAGATTTTAAAATTGTTGATCCAAACAGGCTTGTTTTGGGTTTTTATTCAAGAAAATAATCTTTTTAACTGGATTTAGAATAGATTTAGCATTATATTTTCCTTCATTATCAAACTCATGGGAAGGCAGGGGTACCTGCAGTTCTCTAAAATACGGAGTAGTCGATGTTTAATAGTAAAATTAATAGAGGAACTGCATTTTTCCTGCTGTTTCTCCTCATTTTACCCCTTGCCAGTTTTGCAGGAGGGAAAAAGGAAGAACCAAAAGAACCGGTTAATACAACCCCGGATCCGGTTGTAAGTGAAGATAGAGAACCTCTTGGTGTTGTTGCAGCTGAAGCTGCTGCAATAGTAAACGGATCAGTTATACCTCTAAAGACATATAATGGTCAGGTTCAGGCCATTATTCAGCAGTACACGAGTCAGGGTGTTAATTTTCAGGATGCGCAGCTTGCAGATCTTAAGATTAAAGTTCTTGACAATCTTATCGACCAGGAGCTTCTTTATCAGGATGCTGTAGCAAAAGGGCTTACAGTAAGCGATGAAGCCGTGAAAGCACAGCTTGACGCTGTTAAAGGGCAGTTTCCGGATGATGCAACTTATATTAATGTCCTGGCTTCCCAGGGAATGACAGAAGAAGAGGTTAAGTCTGATATCGGTCGAACTCTGCTGGTTGAAGATTATATAACAAGTAAATTTGGACCCTTAATAAAAATTGAGGATTCAGACAGCATGAAGTTTTATCAGGAGAACAGTCAATATTTTTCACAACCGGAACAGGTAAGAGCCAGTCATATTCTTATCAAAGTAGAACCTGAAGCAGAGGAATCTGTAAAGAAGGATGCTCTCAAAAGAATTAATGCGATTAAGACCCGTCTGAATGACGGAGAAGAATTCTCTGAGCTGGCAAGAACACTTTCCGAAGGTCCCAGCAATGTAAATGGCGGTGATTTGGGAGCTTTTGGACGCGGGCAGATGGTGAAATCATTTGAAGATGCTGCATTTGCCATGAATGTTGGAGATGTCAGTGGAGTTGTAGAAACACAGTTTGGATATCATATAATTAAACTTACTTCAAAAACTGCACAAACAAGTGTTCCTTTCGAAGAGGTCAAAGGGCAGATTGTTGATCATCTGACACAGCTTGAAATGGCAGAGATGATTAATAAGTATGTTGCAACTATTAAACCAGGTGCAGTAATTGAGGTACTTGTTCAATAGATAGAAAAAATCAGGTATAGGGCTTGATTAAATAAATTATATATAGTATATTCTATATACAACAAAGACAGGAGGGTAAGATGGCAACACAACTTACTAAAGATAAATTTTTAAAAGAGATTTTTGATTACGAAAATAACAAAGAGTGGAAATTTGAAGGTAAACTTCCAGCGGTTATTGATTTTTATGCAGACTGGTGCCAGCCATGTAAAATGGTAGCTCCAATTATTGAGGAACTATCTACTGAGTATGAAGGAAAGGTTAATTTCTTCAAGGTAGATACAGAAGCACAGCAGGAATTGGCTGGAGCATTTGGAATTCAGAGTATTCCGTCACTCCTTTTTATTCCTGTAGATGGTAAGCCCCAGATGTCAGCCGGTGCTCTTCCAAAAGAATCTTTTATTGAAGTAATTGAGAAAGAACTTCTTGCAAGTGGTACAGACGCATAAATTCCTACTCTACAATGGGGGGAAGAACTTCATTCATGGGGCTCATTTTAATGCCCAGAGCTGAGTGAACTACTCCCCCTGTGATCATTGTCAGGATTATTTCTGCAATAATAGCAGGATCTTTTTCGTCAGAAAGGATCCTGCTCAATCCTTCCTCAAGCATAGACTGCCATTTTGAATAAGCCTGTTTAATTCTTGTTTTAAGTGCATCATTATGTGTTATAGCTTCGTATATAAGATAGATATGGAGTTTTCCTCTGGATGTAGTCTTAAACATGGTCTTAAATACTACTGATATTATTTCTGCCGGCTGTTCTCTGCTGTCATGGCCCTTAATCCAGTTTAGAAGCTTTGCGCTGAGTCGCTTCATGTAGATGTCAGTTACATCGAAAATGAGATCAGACTTGGATGAATAATAGTAGTAGAGAGTTCCTTTACTGATATCAAGCTCCTTTGCAATATCCGCGAGGCTTGTATTGTGGGCACCCTGCTTTATAAAGAGTCTTGTGGCTGCATCAATAATTCTTTGCTTGTTATCAACATTTGAGTAGTCTTGTTTGCTTTTCTGCATGATACAACCAGACTATTTCTACTTGAAAGATGAGTCAATAGCAACAGAGCTGTTTGTCGGTCATTAACCGATAAATAAATAAAAAACACAGGTTTAGCAAACTTTCCTTTTTTTCCTATTACGAATTAACTATAATATAACTATATGGATTATCTGGCGGGAGTTTTGCTTTTTAACATATTTTACTTATGTTGATAATATAAAAATTTTGTCGCTAAATGCCTGGAGATTAAGTTTGTACTCCTGGATGATGGTGGAAGGCACACACTTCCACCATTATCTTATTAGCGTTAAAGAGAAAACTTTCACTGAACACTAAAATATTCAATTAAATCATGAACAGATTTGTTGATTGCTATTCTCAAACATTCTCCTGCCAGTGTTTCGTCATAACCCCCGGTTCCGCCCATACAAAAATTTGAACTAATATTTTTTTCAATTTCTCCTTTTCCATAGGCAGAATATATAATAGCTCCGGTTTCAACTTCAATAATCCTTAAATCTACTTCAGCTTTCACCCTTTGTATTTTCTGCTGGGCGATGATAAAGTCTTTTCCTTCAGTTGTTACTCCGAAATTGCTTACTGAACCAACAATAAGATATTCACAATTCAACATTTTTCCAAGTTCAGCAGCATTTTCTCCGGTTGTCACTCCTGAAAGTTGAAGTTTCATCTCTTCGAGAATTTTATCCATTCTTGCTCTTTCAACAACGATAAAGTTTCCTGACCTTGATAATTCTGTTGTCAATATCTCAAGAGCGGAATCAGAAAGTCTTCTGGCACCATATTTTGTTTTATTGTTAAATTCTAATATGCCAATATTATATCTTTGCGGTAGTCTTGTATATTTCTTTTCTTCAACAACTACACTTGTAGTGACGCATGAAAAAAGAAACATCGTACTAATAATAATTAAAATACTGAGTATATTTTTCATAAAATAAATTACCTTAATATCTTGGAAATGATCTTACACATCTATAGGTTACTGCCTCTATATGTTCTCTCAATGGATGGTTTTTGAATAATTTTGCAAGAGCATCACGCGAAATTTCCTTAATCATTTCATCCAGTGCAGTATCCAGGAGTTCTTTTGGATTTATTACAATTCGCGATTCTTTGGATAAATATGTGGCGTCCCAATAATTTGCTCCATCCGGATAACGATATAACTTATATTCAGCAGAAAATTCCTTTTTGAAGTATATACCAGCCATTATTCTTTTAGCAGTTAAAACATTACCATATACAATCCCGTCGGCACCTAATTCTTTTCCTAACTCATCTAAGGTTACAGTTTCAAGTTGTCCACCTTCTGTAATTCCCATATTATTTAAAATACTGTCAACTGATGCTAAATCCATACAATTATAGCCTTTCGATTGTAAACGCATATACAATGAGTATCTTGCAAATTCCTGAATTCCTACATCAGCTGTTTCGTTTGCAAATGGTAAAATTGCAATTGTTTCAGGGACCCAGTCAGAACCAGGGGTTGTAACACAACTCATAAGTAAAATTGTAGTTACAATAACAATAGTTAGTAGCAGCTTTTTCATTTTCTCCTCACTTTTATTGTATTTTCCATAATGCTACCTTGGTTTTGTTCAACTGACAACTATTTTTTATAAATTTTGAAAAGAGTGTTTTAATTTTAATTGAAGCAGCTGGATATGAAATATCAGTATGATTTTAATTCGTCTCTATTTTGGAGTCTTGGCGGGAGCTTTGCTTTTTAGTATATTTAACTAATGTTGGAAATTATAAAGGACGTTAATGAATGGCTTGATAATGGTCATGACTCTATTGTCTTAGCTGTTCTTATAAATTTGGAAGGATCTGCCGTCAGGGGGCGGGGTGCTGCAATGGCCGTTACCCGAGATGGTCTAATGGCAGGTTCAGTTAGTGGTGGGTGCATTGAATCTACTGTCCTTGGTGTTTCAGAGAGAGTTTTTGAAACAGGTCAGCCTGAGATAATAAAATTTTGTCAGATTGATGATGAAATTTTGGGCTCAGTTTCACCTTGCGGCGGTGAAGTAACTATTGCTGTAGGCCTTCTAGATACAGTTTTATTTGATTCATTTTGCACCCTTGCAAAAGCTGGCAGTGGTGGAAGATGGGGAGTTATCAGTTCAGGGGCTAAAAAAGATATAGGATCCATGTTTGTCATGGACAGTCAGGGGCTGTTTATGAAGGGTTCTTTTACCAGTATGGAAGATCTTTCTGAAGATGTGAAGTTTAATATTGGGAAAGAGGTTCTTAACACTGATAAAACAGGAATCGTTTCTGTTGAAAATTATGAAATTTTTTCTGCAGTATTAAATCCGGTACCTCAATTGGTAATAATTGGAGCCTCTCATATAGGTATTGCTCTTGCATCAATGGCTGAACTGACAGGCTATCGTGTTACTGTAGTTGATCCCAGAACTTCATTTGCAAGAGATGAACGTTTTGAAAACAACTTGCGGCTTCTAAAAATATGGCCCCGTAAAGCATTTAAAGAAATTGATTTTACTTCATACACTGCAGTAGCGGTAATTACCCATGATACCAAGATAGACGACCAGGCATTAAAGCTGGCTCTGAAAACTGATAGTTTTTATGTTGGTGCTCTAGGAAGCAGCTCTACTCACAGTGACAGGGTAGAGCGGCTGATTAATGATGGTGTTTCCGAATTGGAATGCAGAAATATCCACAGTCCCATTGGTCTCAGTATAAAATCTGCGAATCCGGAGGAAATTGCTCTTTCCATTATGGCAGAGGTCGTTAAGGAATACCGGGTAAAGTACGGGAAGTAATAGTGTGGATCTTTTGCTTCTGCTTTCTTCATTGTAATTTATAGCCTGACAGCTTAAGATAGGTGTGAGATTTGAGCTTTCAATAGATCTGTATCAATTTATGTATAGGATGGTTATGTGGAGAGTCACACAAAAAGTCGGGATATAGAAGTAATCAGGGAAGTATTTACCTATATAAACAGATTTAAAGGGAAGACTTTTGTAATTAAAATTGATAATGATATTATTGATTACGAATATTTCCCTGTTTTACTAAAGGATATTTCCATTCTTCATCAGTCCGGAATTAGAATAATTATTGTTCCGGGAGCCAGAAATAGAATTGATGAAGTTCTTAATCAGTATAATTTAACAAGTAAATTTCATAATGGAATAAGGATTACCGATTCGAAAATGATCTCTTTTGTTAAGATGGCTGCTTTCGATGTTTCCAACAAGATAATGACAGGACTTTCGGGTAATAACATAAATGCACTGGTTGGAAACTGGGTAAGAGCAAAAACCCTTGGTATTGTAGATGGAGTAGATCTGATAAATTCCGGGACAGTGGAAAAGATACAGAAAGAACCTCTTGTAAAAGTAATGGAAAATTCATTTATACCTATATTCCCCTGTATTGGCTGGAATTCAAGCGGAAAACCCTACAACATATCTTCCGATGAACTAGCTGTTTCAATCAGTGACCTGATTGGAGCTGAAAAACTTTTTTTTATCACTTCAGATCCTGTCCTTAAATCAGATAATTATAAGTTTCCTGCAAATTCCAGTATTGCTCATGAAGGACGAATATCCAGGATGAACATAGATACTGTAGAAAAATTCCTGAAATTAAACGGGGATAATAAAGCAGGATTGGAAAAGGTAGCCAGGGCCATGGATGCTGCACGCAGAGGGGTCCGTAGAATTCATATTCTTAATGGGAAAAGTAAGGGTGTTTTGCTCGAAGAGATATTCTCAAATCTTGGGGTTGGCACAATGATTCATGGGAATGAGTTTGAAAGAATTAGAAAAATGATACCTTCGGATATCCCCGGTGTATTGCGGATTATGGAACCATTTGTTCAGAACGGCACTCTGGTAATACGCAATAAGGAAACTCTTCTTGATCAGATTGATGATTTTATCATCTACGAAACTGATGGTGTTATACATGGTTGTGCTGCCTTGAGACTTTATCCTGATAATATAGGAGAGATATCAGCTGTTGCTGTTGATCAGAACTATATTAAACTGGGAATAGGCGGTAAACTTATTAATTACCTTATAGAAAGATCCGGTAAAAATAAATTGCTTCGCATTTTTCTCCTGACAACGAGGACATCTGACTGGTTTGAAAATATTGGATTCAGACCCGGGGTACATAGTGATTTGCCTAAAGAAAAACAGGAAAACTATAATTATGACCGTAATTCAAATATTCTTACATATGATTTGAAGAGGTAGAACCCGGAATAGGAACAAGTGTTTTTATAACTTTAAGTATATCAAATATCTCAAAAGGTTTTGAAAAAACAGCGTCTACCCCGAAATTATCAGTTAAACCTGCAATAGATTCATTATCAGTTGGAATTTTACCTGAGATTGCAATTTTTTTAAGGTTTGGATAGAGGGTATTTATTTCCATTAGAATTTCCAGACCTCCCTTTTTAGGCATCACCAGGTCTGCAATTACCAAGTCGACACTGTTTTTTTTGATTAGTTCCATGGCTTCTTTTCCATCTTCAGCTTCTATTACTTCATAACCTGTTCTAATAAGACTTTTTCGTATCATACTTCGGATTAACTCTTCATCATCAACAATCATAACAGTAGGCATTTGTTTCTCCGGATCAAGGTTTATCGGCTAGTTTCACGTTTTAAAACGCAGATACAAGATACAGCAAACGTACACTTTTGTCACTTGTTTTATGTGCTTTTCATGGAAATATATTTTTATCACTAAGCAAAAACAGTTATCAGTGAGTAATAAATAATGAGGGGTGATACCTGTTTCTGATTCCAAAATCTGTTACCTATGTCCTGGATCCGAACTAAAATTTCTGTAAACTGTTTACTGATAACTGTTCACTGTTTACTGTTTACTGTAAACTGTATTCATGTATTATTCTGAATCCAGTGCATTGATTATAGTTGATCTCCAGAAGGATTTCTGCCCCGGTGGAGCTCTTGCCGTAAAGGGCGGTGATGAAATTGTAAGCGGTATAAACAGATTAATGGATAAAAGGACTTTCTGTTCGGATTCTTTGGGGGGACAGAGCGGTTTGTTCAGAAAGATTGTTCTTACTGCTGACTGGCATCCTGCCGGGCATATCTCATTTGCTTCCGCTCATAATCTGGATCCCTATTCTGAAAAAGAGACTAATGGTGAAACTATAAATCTTTGGCCTGATCACTGTATTGCGGAAACATCAGGCGCAGAGTTTCATAGTGATCTCAAAACTACCGATGCAGACCTGATATTAAGAAAAGGAAGGAATATCATGATGGATTCCTATTCAGCCTTTTTCGAAAATGACAGGAAAACACCAACCGGACTGGCAGGTTATCTCAGGGATCATGGATTGAAAAAGGTCTATATATGCGGTCTTGCCATGGATTGGTGTGTGTATTTCAGTGCCATAGACTCTGTAGCGCAAGGCTTTGAAACCTATGTTATAAAGGATCTGACAAGAGCAGTGGATTTGCCTTCAGGCTATGCTCTGGAAAAAGAGAAGGAAATGAAAAAAGCTGGTATTAGTTTGATAGAATCATCATTTTTCAAGGCTGGTCGGAAGCAGGCTTCCTGCTAGCCAGTGAGTCGTACCGGAAGGACGAAGTTCTGAGGAACGATCTCACAAAAATGCAACCAAAGGAGATTTAAAATGGGAAGAAAAGAGGATAATTTTGGTTACTTCATCAGAAAGCACAAGGAAATCGCAAGTGCTCATGAAGATTTTGGAAAACTGATTCATACTCACGGAGGTCCCCTTGATGAGAAAACAAGGTGGTTGATAAAAATAGCCGTTTCTACTGCTGAAGGGCATGAACTGGCTCTTCAAACACATCTTCAGAAGGCTGAGAAGGCAGGGTGCAGTCTTGAGGAAATGGAACATGCAATTCTGCTTACTGCATCCACAGCTGGATTCCCTACAATGATGTCAGGACTCATGACTTTTAGAGAAGCCTTCGAAGATGAGCTCGAATAATTTACATTAATAATACTTGACAAAAATAGTATTGTTTAGCATCTTTTGTAGAGACGTTGCATGCAACGTCTCTACAAAGGATTTTTTCATGAAGCAATTTTTTTTCATCCTCCTCATAATTGTTTTTTTACCCCTGGGCATTTTTGCCCAGGGGTCTTTTTCTCCCTTCACTCAGGAACTTTATATCCCTCCTGTCCTGGAACCTGAGAGAACTATAGCTGGTGTTACCAGTTATAACCTTATCGCCCGGACAGGAAGTGTTGCATTTTTCGGATCTAAAGAGACTCCGACTCTGGGTTATAATGGAAACTACCTTGGACCTACTATCAGGGTCAGGAGAGGAGAAAAGGTAAGTATAAGAGTCGATAATACCCTTGATGAGCCGACTACAGTCCACTGGCATGGTCTTCATATACCCGGGGATGCGGATGGTGGCCCTCACCAGATAGTACAACCGGGGAAGACCTGGAATCCTGTATTTACAATAAATCAGGAAGCAGCAACCCTTTGGTATCATCCTCATCTTCTTGGAAAAACTGCTGAGCAGGTTTATAAAGGTCTTGCGGGAATGTTTATTATTGATGATGAAAATTCAAGTAATCTTGATATACCCAATAAATATGGTGTGAATGATATTCCTCTTATAATACAGGACAGACGATTTTATAATGACGGGACCTTTGCCTACAGACCTTCAAGACATGATATTATGCAAGGGTTAATTGGGAATACGATTACAGTAAATGGTACTGTAAAGCCATATCTTAAAGTTCCAAATGCTCTTGTTCGTTTCCGGATTCTGAATGGATCCAATTCCAGTCTCTACAGGATAAGTTTATCTGATGACAGTTTCTTCAATCAAATAGCATCGGATGGCGGATTTCTTGAGAAAGCGGTTAAAATGGATAATTCTGTTCTATCTCCTGGAGAGCGGGCGGAGCTAATTGTTGATTTTAGCAGTTTTAAAGATGAAGAAGTATCTCTTAATGTGGAAATATATAATGGAAAAGAATTTGAGGCTTTAAAAATAAAGATAGAGAGTAATACAGAGTCTGTAAATACGATTCCCTACAGGTTAAACAGAATAGTTCGAATCCCGGAATCAGATGCTGATAGAACCAGACGATTTGTTATGCAGACTGGAATGGGTTCTTTCAGTATAAATGGAAAAAAGATGGATATGTCCAGAATAGATGAGATTGTCAAACTTGGCAGTACCGAAATCTGGGAGATCTATAACAGACCAATGGGAATGATGCAGATTCCTCACTCATTTCATATTCATGATGTGCAGTTTCAGATTCTTGACAGAAACGGGAATCCTCCGTCCCCTGCAGAATCGGGGTGGAAGGATACAGTTCTTCTCTGGCCGGGGGAAACTGTTCGGTTTATAACAAGGTTTGAAGATTATACCGGTCTTTATATGTACCATTGCCACTTCCTTGAACATGAAGATGACGGTATGATGGGACAGTTTGAAGTAGTGGCGACCGGCCGGTCGCCCGTACTTCAATAATACAATAAGGAGACAATATTGACAATTACAAAAGACACAAGAGTATTTGACATCCTGAATGAGTACGGTGATATTGAAGATGTAATGGAGGCCATGGGTATAAAGAGTGTTGGTAGATACTCAATTCGCAGGATTATAACCAGATTTTTATCTGTAGAAAAGGCTGCAAAGATTCATAAAAAACCACTGGATGAATTTCTTGCTACATTGAATAAAGCTGTAGAACAAAAAAAATAAATTTGCGTAGGGGCGGGTTTTAAACCCGCCTCTACGGCAAATACCACAATATCTTCATTTTGACATTTAAAGGTAGAGGGTTTACAATTAAATTGTAATCAGGAGGCTCTCCAGTGAAAAAAATAATTATCTTTATATTCATTTCTATGCTAATATCCTGTGCCTCTACAAAATATGTTGATGTAGTTATAGAGGATGCAGCTTGGAGCACTTTAGATATCATGCAAAATGTTTCAGATAAGACCCTGGCTGTTTATTATTTTACTTCTGCAGATGACGATGAAGCTGACTTAAGCGAGTATCTAAGACGCGGCCTGACAACTGAGATCGCAAATGCCATCCTGTATGAAGATCTTGATATCAAGGTAATAAGCCGTCAGCAGCTTGATCATATAATGGAAGAGCAGTCTTTCCAGCTTTCAGATCTGGTTGATGAGGGTACACAGGTGGATATTGGAAGGCTTCTTGGTGCCGACCTTATATTGGCTGGTCAGCTTGATTGGATCAGTGAAGATGTATGTCATCTGAATGCTCAGGTGATTGAAGTCGAAACAGGGGTTGTTTTGGGTGGATTTGTCTATGACTTCTGGGTGGAGATTGATTAGGACCTTCCCTGTAAAATAAAGTTCCAAATAATAACTGATAAAAAACTTAATTATAAAGAGATTAAAGAGAGGTTTTTCAGAGAAAACCTCTCTATTATCTTTTTGTGCTTAATCAATCAAGGCTTATGGATCTGTATCTATAGCAATTCCACTTGGAGCGCCTGTCCCTGGAAATGGTGAGATGAGGTTCCCATCTAGATCGCATTCATATATAAGATTACTACCTTGACTTGTTATATACATCCTGTTGCTGTCCACATCCAGAGTAATCCCACGTGGCAAATTCAGACCGCCCCCTATTAATGTTTCTGGTCCGCTTCCATCAAGATTAGCCCTTTTACAAGTACCAAAATTATACTCTACCCAGTACATTTTGTTATTTGTTAAATCCAGATCAATCTCAAAAGCGCCGCCCGGAGCAGGTAAAAGATAAAAGAGTTGTCCCGTTGCAATATTGGACCGGTAAATCCCGATAAGGTATGCAATGTAGACAAAGCCTCCTGCCCCGTCCACTGCAACACCGCGATATCCGGGTCCTCCAACGACGGTTTCAACTCCGGATCCATCAAGATTCATTCGCAATATTCCGCCTGAATAGTTGACAGCATAAAGCTTATTAGGAATGTTCACCAAATCGAGGGCCAGAGCATAATTCCAAGGATGAGTACCTATAGTATATATTATATTCGGATTTCCACCATCAAGATCAGATCTCCATATGTTTCCTGAATAATCTGAATAATATACATGTTCATTTGCTATATCAATATCGATACCTGAAGCCTCAGACGGGGTGCCTGCAATTGCTGCCATAGAGGAAAAATCACTTGTAGATCGGAAAACGGTACTCAGATCAAAATCTGTCCAGTATAATCCATACTTATCAAAATTCGCCTTAACAGTTGCATTACCACCGGTAAGAGTTACAGTTGTTGATTCAGCAGCTGAATCTTCGAAAGAAACATTCGAGCCTGAGGTTACCGTCCATCCTTTAAAAAAGTACCTCATTGGATCTGCTGTAAGTGCAGCCGTAATGGCTGTTGTATCGCCATGATTAACTGATTGCGGGGCCAGCGGTAGTCGTGCCGTTCCCATCATTTGTGACCGTCAGTGTATACTGCAATAGACTAAAGTTTGCCTGAACAAGTGTGTCTCCAGTTATTGTAACTGTAGTATTTGCAGAATTGGCATCACCAAAATCCGCACTTCCTGGACCTGTCCAAATGTCAAACTCATAGCTATAATCGGGTGTTGCGAGAATGCTTACCGGAACATTAGGTAGAGTAGGTATTGTTCCTGAAGGGGCCACACTTCCATTCCCTGTACTTTGCACTGTCAAATCATAGACAGCAAGTGCATCTGCAAAATTGGCTGTTATTGTCGCTGTTTTTACGTTTAGACTGACAGTTGTATCTGCTGAGTATTGGTTGCCAAAGGTAATCCCCGTGCCTGACCAGCTTACAAATACAAACCCTGTATTCGGCGTAGCTGATATGTCAACAGTATCACCTGTTATAACAGTAATCTCTCCGGATGGAGATACAGTGCCATTACCGTCAGAATTAATCGTCAGGACAGTGTTCAGCGCCCTCTCCACATCAACTATCAGATCTTCAAGAAGCGCATTACCGCAACCTGTCAGCATTAAGGCCGATAACAGAATAGTTATAGTAATGATAGATAAATATTTTATTCTTCGTCCCATTCAAATGCCCCCTTGACTGCGGCGGATGCCCTGCTAGAGTCATCTGATCTGGAAACAAGATATTTGTATTTCTCCGCTACTCCAGGGTCCAGGCTTTCTATTTTGTCAAATGATGAAACAACAGACTCATAGTCATCCAGTTCGAAACTGACTTTGGCAAAACCCAAAAGAGCGTAGGTGTTATCCGGAGAAATTTCCAAAACTTTTGTAAAGTATTTAAGGGCCAGTTCCATATTTCCGTTTATAAAATGTATATTCCCTAAATTCATCATTGATGGAATATAGTCAGCTTTACTAAGCGCTTTAGTAAACTCTTCTTCAGCCTCTTTGTATTTTCCAAACCTGGCATAAAGTACACCGAGTTTGTTTATTATTCTGGGGTTATTCCTGCTCTGCCTTATTTCCTCCTGAAGTTCAAGAGCCCTCTCTTGTATCTCTCTGTTTACAAACTTGTCCATCTCTTCATTGTAGCGTATTATAATCTGCTCTGAATCCGGATAAGGAATTCCCCTGTCAATCTCCGAAATACCTATCGGCTCATACAGTTCCCATGCATCATGAATTGGAACCAGTACTGCACTGTCTTTAATGAAATTATTCCGCCATTCTCTGGCCCCTGCTTCCCATGCCTTTATAAATCCGTCCTTAATCATGGTTACTTCTACTGGAATCCAGGTATCTCCATTCAGGAAGATTAGATTTGCAGTATCGCTGAAAAGTTTTTCAGCTTCATTCTTACTGATGTTCGGAGAGAAAGCCATGTAGATATGCCCGGGAATTGTGATAAAAGATGTCTTGATACCGACGGATTCGAGAAGAGCTGTATATAAAATTGAGAGATCGTCGCAGTCTCCTGCACGGTATAAGAGAGACTGGCTTGGAAACTGAAGATAATCCAATGCCAGAGCATCTTTTGATAGTTCGATATAAGCTGATTTTTACATTATCAATCTTTCCACGCTCCATATTCTGAAGAATGACTGAACCTACAGGATTTTTATCATAGTATTTATAGAAAACAGGGAATATAGTATCAAATTTTGGTATAAATCTGAAGTCGGAATCACTGGAAGATGCTCCCATATTATAAGTCAGGCCGATGGAAATACTCATGCCCTGATAAAGGGGTTCCATTGTATTTGTGGAAATATAATTAATGTAGGAACTTTCTATCCCAAGACTAAACGATCGGCTGATAAGGTATTTCATTTCAATTCCAGCAGAAAAGAATGGATCACTACCGGATTGTCCCTCTCTCATGCCGATATACATACCACCTGAACCAGATACTTTAAGAAATAATCTTGGGAGAATGGGTATTGCAGCACCAGCAAACATTTACAATTGAATTGGCATAATTCCATTTAAGATTCTGCATTTTATGGATGTGTTCGATTCGGAATAGGTTCAATTGTTTGAATTGTAATTGCCCAATCCTGAAAGATATGACACCCCTTCGGGCTTAAGACAGGCATACATAATTATGTAAATTTAATAACAGCAACAACAATCCCCGCAACAGTGGCTGTAAACCCGGTAGACCAGACCATAAACTGAAACATCTTTGTTTCAATGGCTTTTAAACGGGTATTTACTTCATCGAACCGTTTATCGACCTGTTCAAAACGTTTATCCATGCTGCTCTGCATTAACTCAAACCGTTTATCCATATTGATCTGCATCAATTCCATACGCCTGTCAATCTGATCAAACCCCTGTTTCATCAGTTCCCGCTGGTTTTTAAGCTCCTCTTCAACCCTGACCATCCGCTCACCCAACTCTATTGGGTAAATTCTGTCTGCAGATCTGTAGGGATGTTCCGGCAGCCATTCTGCTAAATGTTCCTGAACATACTTGCCGATTGTAAGTAACTCTTCTTTTTTCAATGCCATTGCCATACCCTTCTCCCTGTAATAATAGTATTCTTCATGGTATTAGTACAGAGGAAAATGATTTCCTGCTTCAGATGCTGCCCTGATCTTAATAAAATAATCTAATTTTTTTCTGTCTTTTTCTAATGTTTTATGTGTATTTAAAGCTTGTCCGAATTCTCTTTTTTGCTCATTAGGGATGGTTTTAAACTCGTCGAAAAGTTTAGATAGC
>CBDVAD010000023.1:0-17637 GCA_965371875.1 uncultured bacterium | reverse complement strand
CTCTGGTTGGAGTTATTCATGTATCCAATATTTTTGGAACAGTTAATGATATAAAGAAGATAATTGAAAAAGCCCATGAAATGGAAATACCGGTTTTGATAGACGGTGCTCAAAGTACTCCTCATATGTCAATAGATGTTCAGGAATTGGATTGTGATTTTTTTGCTTTTTCAGGTCATAAATTATATGGGCCAATGGGAATAGGTGTTCTCTATGGAAAGGAGAAATATCTCGAAAAAATGCCCCCTTATATGGGAGGTGGAGATATGATCCGTTCTGTAAAATTAACTGGTTCAACATGGAATGATCTTCCCTGGAAGTTTGAAGCAGGTACTCCGAATGTTGGAGGTGCCGCGGGATTGGGCGCTGCAATTGATTATTTAGATGAGCTGAGCTTTGATTATATTTCAAAATATGAAAATATGCTCACAGATTATGCAGGAAAATTATTCTCAGAATTTAACAATGTAACTTTATATGGACCAACTGAGAAAAGGGCCGGTGTGTTTTCTTTCACTCACAGTGAACTTCACCCTCATGATATGGCCCAGTTCCTAGACAGATTTGGTATTGCTGTTAGGGCCGGTCATCACTGTGCCCAGCCGGCCATGAGAAAATTAAAAGTATCCTCTATGGCCAGAGCAAGTTTATCTTTCTATAATACCAGGTCTGAAATTGACTATCTTGTCGAAAAAATCAACAAAGCAGGAGAATATTTTAGTAATGGCATTTGACGATCTTTACCAGGAAATAATACTTGACCATGCAAAGCATCCCAGAAATAAAGAGAACCTCGATTTTATATCAGATGATGAGGTTCATGAAAATCCTACCTGTGGTGATTCTATTAAACTGGCTGTTGATTTTTCAAAGGACGGCAAGCTGGAACGGGTTCGCTTTGATGGGGACGGTTGTGCGATAAGTACATCTTCCGCTTCCATGATGACTGAAATTGTAGAAGGAAAAACCAGGGAAGAAGCAAAAACCATGGCTCTCGACTTTATAAAGATAATGAGGAAAGAGCATGAAAATAATCTTGATGAATGGGGTGATATTATGGCCCTTCAGGGGGTTATTCAATATCCTCTCCGTGTTAAATGTGCAACTTTGCCCTGGCATGCCCTTGAGGATCTCTTAAACGGGAATTCCTGACGCAAAGATAGGACTCTGTAATTTTTCCAGCAGAAAAACTGAAGCTGACTTAATTATACGGTGCTTGAAGATCACTGCAAAAAAAAACTTGACAAATATCATTCCGCCTTATATTGTTTCTTTGTACAGAAACGTTACTTTGTGTAGTAACGATAAACAAAAATGATAATCCAAGGAGGATACCATGCCTTTAAAAGCTCTGTTGTCTGAAGAGGATATTCCTCGTAAATGGTACAATCTGGGAGCTGATCTCCCGTCTCCGGCTCTACCCTACCTGGGGCCGGATGGAAACCCTGTCACTCCCGAAATGATGGCCCCTATCTTTCCAGGGCCTCTTCTGGAGCAGGAGATGAGCCAGAATGCGGAAATTGATATTCCCCAGGAAGTTCTGGAATTGCTTTACAAATGGCGCCCATCACCGTTGCACCGGGCAGTTTCACTGGAGAAAGTTCTGGGAACTCCCGCCCATATCTATTACAAGAATGAGAGTGTTTCGCCGCCTGGAAGTCACAAACCTAATACAGCCATTCCCCAAGCTTATTATAACAAAATTTCCGGAACCGAGAAGCTCACCACCGAAACCGGAGCAGGTCAGTGGGGCAGCGCGCTCGCCTTTGCCGGAGCCCTTATCGGGCTTAAGGTAAAAATCTTTATGGTCCGGATAAGTTTTGATCAGAAACCTTACCGAAAGGTGATGATGCAGACATGGGGAGGGGAGTGTGTTGCCAGTCCAAGTATGGAAACACAGGCTGGTCGGGATATTCTGGCCGAGTTCCCCGATACACCGGGAAGCCTGGGAATCGCTATCAGCGAAGCTGTGGAAGCGGCGATAAGTGATCCATCCGGGAAAACTAAATATGCCCTGGGAAGCGTATTAAACCATGTCATGCTTCATCAGACGATTATCGGGTTGGAAACCAAGGCGCAGCTGTCAAAATTCGGAGTTAAAAAACCTGATGTGGTTATCGGTTGCGCAGGGGGAGGCAGTAATTTTGCAGGACTTGCCTTTCCTTTTGTCCGGGACAAGATCAACGGGGCAGATATTGAAATCTATCCCGTGGAACCCGCGTCCTGCCCCTCAATGACTTCCGGGAAGTTTACCTACGATCTGGGTGATATGTCGGGAATGACCCCGCTGATGGCCATGTATACTCTTGGTCACAATTTTGTCCCACCTCCTATCCATGCCGGAGGGCTTAGGTACCACGGAATGTCGCCTTTGGTTTCCCAGGCGGCTATCGAAGGGCTAATCAAGCCACAGTCGATCCATCAACTGGAATGCTACGAAGCAGCCATGTTTTTTGCCCGGACCGAAGGAATCATTGTAGCTCCTGAAACCAGTCATGCCGTGGCTATGGTTATCAGGGAAGCGAAAAAAGCAAAGGAAGAGGGCAAGGCCAAAGACATCGTGTTCAATTTGAGTGGTCATGGATTAATGGACCTGAAAGGATATCAGTCTTATCTTGCAGGAGAACTGTTTGACTATGCCCTTCCGGAAGAAGTTATTCAGGAGAATATGGACAAAATTAAAGATTTTCCGCCGGCGGCAATCTGCAGAACCGGAAAGTGGTAAATATTAATGGAAGAATATGACGGCCTTGAGATATACTGCCGTAAATTGGGACATAACCTTCCCTTTTCATACTGCCGGGAGCCCGGAAGTGAGAAGATCTGTTCCTCCATCCGTGAATGCTGGTACAGCAGGATTGATATCGACGGCTATCTCAAAGGCCTCTATTCCCCCGAAGAACTGGAGGAAGCCCTGAAACCGGGGCTTCCTAAAATTACCGGAATCATGGAGATTCTGAACAGGGTCGGAAAGGATAAGGCAGGGTCTTAAGCCGGCAGTTCGGGGGTAGAGACGCACGGCTGTGCGTCTCTACTATTTGGGTGAAGGATTACTCATATATACCGTATTATAAGTGGAACAATAATCGAAATAATACCGACAAGAAGTACTATCGAGATAAATATGTAATAACGAATAGAATAACTTTTCAACAGTGATTCGTTATAGTAAGCATCAACCTTCTGGTCCCGGTACATCTGCAGTAAACCATCAAGAATAACAAGACGCATCTTTTTCCCTTTCAGTAAACCTAAGATAACAGCAATGTTCACAAGAACCTGGAGAAGAATAAAAACAAACATCAGGAGAGTTTGTGTTTCACTATGTGTATGGCGTTCTGATGCTATGGCCCATCCTTCTTCATCCTCACTGGAATCCAGCTGATACCGTATATTTTCCGGCTCCTCCAGTAAATCCAATGAGACAGTATTAGTAGAATATTCCCTTTCCTCTGATGAGGATTGAGTAAACAGTACCTCCACCTGTCCCACCGGCGTCCAGTTCTTATTCCGGCTGTACTTATCGTCACTTACCTCTATATAGAGTGTATGGGTCCCTTCTGTCAGGGTAGGTGTGGGATCATAGCTGTAATCATCACCTCCTGCGATGTTTGAGTTGACTGCAAGTATTACAAGGTTGAGGATCAGGGCTGTTATTATGAAAATTGTATCGGTTCTTGTGTTTTGTCTGAGTTCACCTGTTAGATGCTGATGTACTCTTTCGATCATATGCAACTCCTCTCTTAGCGTAGAAGATCAATAGCTCTGAAACGAAACTTAGATTCTGGTCTTTCTGTTTAATCATAAAATATCTCTACCTATATAATATATGAATTCATGAAGTGTTTTCATAAACAAATTGTAATTTATTAAGTTATTCTGATGAATTTATAATTAATAATCATTTGACATTTGTACGTACATGTGCTATATGTTGAAAAAGTGGCATGTATAGACAAATTTTCAGAGGGAGAAAAATGGGAAAACTTGTTTTAGGCAAATTTTTATTACCTGGTGATGGCATTGTCATGGAAAATTCCGGTATTGTTATAAAAGATGATCTAATTTACGAAGTTAATTCAAATGAATTACTCCTGAAAAACTATCCCGATTTTGATGTCCTCGATTGCAGGGATCAGATTATCTCACCTGGTTTTATAAATGCCCACATGCATCTATACGGTGTAATTTCCCATGGAATTTCTGTTCCGGCTGATATTGAAGATTTCAAAAGTTTCCTGGAAGATTTCTGGTGGCCTAAGGTTGAAGACAGGCTTGATAATAGAATGATTGCTGTAACAGCCAGAGCAATGGCATATGAGCTTATAAACAGTGGTGTCACAGCACTATGTGATATTCTTGAAGCCCCCATGGCTATCCCAGGTGCACTGGAGGCTGAAGCAGAGGCTTTAAAAGATGTTGGAATAAAAGCTATTCTTTCTTTTGAAGCGTCGGAGAGGGTTAATAAAGAAAATGGACTGCTTTCAATAGAAGAGAACAGGAACTTTTTTACAAAATACAAAAACCATCCCCTTATCTCCGGGATGATCTGTATTCATACTACTTTTACTTGTTCAAAAGATTTTATTTGTAAGGCAATGGATGCTTCAAAAGAAACAGGAGCTGGCATACAGATGCATCTTTCGGAAAGCAAATACGAACCCGAATTATGTTTAAAGAATTATAATAAATTACCTGTTGATCTATACGATGAACTTGGTTTTTTTGAAGAACCGATTCTGGCTGCACAGGGTGTAAAACTTTCTGATAAAGAAATAGATACCCTGCTAAAGCATGAAGTAAATATGGTTCATTTGCCCCTTAGTAATTGTGAAGTAGGTGGTGGTTTTGCTCCTGTTCCGGCAATGCTTGAAAAGGGTCTAAAAGTGGGCCTTGGAACAGATGGATATATTAATAATTTTTTTGAAGTTATGAGAGGGGCTTTTTTATTACACAAAGCCAATCTTGAGAATCCGGAAATTATGCCTGCAGAAACTGTTTTTAATATGGCCACCAGTCACGGTGCTTCAGCTATGAGAATGGAAGAGGCCGGTAAGCTTGAGAAAGGATCTCCTGCCGATATTATTACCATTAAGCCGGAGCTTCCAACACCATTAAACAAGGAAAATATTTTCACCCAGCTTGTCCTTTACTGCAATCCTGATAATGTTATGAATGTATTTGTTAACGGACGACAGCTGAAGGCCAATGGATCTCTTGTTGGCACAAATATGAAAGATGAGTATAAAGCTGTAAAAGAACAGGCTGCAAGATTATGGGAGAATAATAAATGAGCATCGAAACTTATCTTTTCGGAATAAAACTGCAAAGCCCTTTTATTCTCGGCTCAGGTCCATTGAGTTATGGAGCAAAAGGTCTTATTCGTGCTCATAAAGCAGGAGCCGGAGCAGTAGTTACCAAAACTATAAGAGATAATCCGGCAGTTAATCCCTTTCCCCATATGGCAGTTGCAGGCAAAGACAGCATGATAAATGCTGAGGAATGGTCAGATATATCAGGCCTGGAGTGGGTGGAGAAGGAGATCCCTGAGGCAAAAAATGCCGGAGTTGTAGTTATTGCCAGTATTGGTCATACACCTGTGGAAGTTGAAAACTGGGTTGGCAGAGTAGATAAAGCCGGAGCTGATATCATTGAGCTTGTTTCCTATGAAAGAGATACTATACTGCCTATGCTGGAAAATGCCAAAGCTTTGACAGATAAACCTGTTCTTGTAAAAATAAGCCCCAATTGGGTTGATTCTGTTGGAATTGCCCTGGAGGCTCTTGAAGCAGGGGCAGATGGTATTACTGCTATAGATTCCATCGGGCCGGTACTGCGGATTGATATTAAGACAGGCAAACCTCTGGTTGGAGGCGGTCGTGGATTCGGCTGGCTGACAGGGAGTGCAATAAAACCCATAGCTCTCCGATATGTAGCAGAGATTTCTTCTGTCACTGATAAACCGGTTATTGGTCTTGGTGGAGTAACAAAAGCTGAAGACGCTGTTGAAATGTTAATGGCCGGCGCCCAGGCTGTAGGTATCTGTACTGCGCCCATTGTTAAAGGTGTGGAATATATCGAAAAACTGAATAATAAACTTGAAAAACTAATTGCAAAACTTGGATATAAAAATTCCAGTGAATTAACAGGATTATCTCATAAATACCTTAATCCGGATGCAAATAATAAGAAATTTGATTTTATATACAATGCAGATACATGTACTGAGTGTATGGCCTGTGTAAAGGCCTGTTCATACGAGGCAAGAGAACTTGAAAATAAAGTTATGTCCCTGGATACAGATCTTTGCAGATACTGCGGCTTATGTTTTTCAGTATGTCCAAACGGATCTTTAAGTCCGGATTTTTTATAGCCTGGTCATAGACTTCGTCTATTGCTCGGCTATGCACCCTAAGGAGAAAAGATTATGCCATTAATGGGAAAAAAGAACTTCAGGCATTTAAATAAGCGATTAAACAGGGTCGATGCTGCAGATAAGATTACCGGAAGGGCTGTTTATGCGGCAGATGTTTCATTTCCCGGAATGCTGTACGGAGGCTCTCTTCGCAGTGGACATGCTTATGCGAAAATAACGAATATTGATACAAGTGCTGCCAGGGCCATAAAGGGAGTTCATTCTGTCTTGACTTCTAATGATATACCAAAAGCTCAAAGCTGGGCTGATTATCCATATTTGTGTGACGGTACAGTAAGGTATGTGGGAGAATCAGTAGCTATTGTTGCAGCAGAAACAACTGACCTGGTTGAAGATGCCCTGAAAGCAATTGAGGTAGAATATGAAGAACTTGAAGGTGTATATACCATAGAAGATGCTCTTAAAGAAGATGCAGTACAGATAAGAGAAAAAGGTGTTGGTCTGACAGACGGTATACCGGATAAAGAAAAAAAAGGAAATATATTCTATGATTCCTATTATCCTTTAAGAAAAGGTGATATCGAAAAAGGTTTTGCTGAAGCGGATTTCATCATGGAAAGGGAATACAGGACACCATTTGTTGAACATTCATATATTGAAAGAGAAGCATGCGTTGTAATAAAAGATCCTGATGCAGGAATAGTTACAGCTTATGCCTCAGCACAGAATCCTTTTTTTACCAGACGCTATCTGGCGGATGCAATCCAGGCTCCATTCAATAAATGCAGGGTAGTACAAAAAATGCTGGGAGGTTCCTTTGGTGGAAAAGAAGAATTGGTCGGTTTAATGGTTGGAAGAACAGCTCTTTTAGTTATGGCAACCGACAGACCTGTTAAAATGGTGGCAACAAGAGAAGAATCATTTATGGAATCTGCCAAACGGCATCCATTTAATTTTAAATATAAGGCTGGTCTAACCCGGGACGGAAAAATAATTGCCTGGGAAGGAACTCAAATTGCCAATTCCGGAGCATATAATAATCAAACCCAGTATTTAAACTGCAGAGCCGCAATTCATTCTGCAGGGGCGTACAATATTCCAAATATAAAAACAGACACTTATGGTGTGTTCACAAATAATATTCATTCAGGCGCTATGAGAGGGTACTCATCTCCCCAGATTATTTTTGCCCAGGAACAGTTTCTAAACGAAATAGCCAAGGAAATGGGTATTGATGAGGTGGAGTTAAGGAAGAAAAATATTCTTCAGCAGGGTGATCTGACAGCAACGAGTCAAAAGCTTACTGCAGAGACAATTACTCTGGAAATGATTGATCATATGGTAAAAATAACAGAATATTACCGGAAAAAAGAGGAATATTCTGCAACCCATGTTTCAAAGGAAAAGAGAAAAGGAATTGCCCTTGTCACCTGCTATAGAGGCAGTGGATACGGGGCGGAAACTCCTGATGCAGCAGGAGCTTTAGTAACAGTCATAGAAGATGGAACCATTCTGATTAATACGGGTCTTGCTGAAAATGGTCAGGGCTTAAAAACTGCCTTTACCCAAATAGCTGCAGAAGGTATTGGATGTACTCCTGATATTATTAATTTCGTTGGTGTGGATACTCATTCTATACCTGATTCTGGTATGACAGTTGCCTCCAGGGGAACGGTAATGGGAGCCCAGTCAATGAGAAAGGCAGCTATCGAATTAGGAGATCTGCTTAGATCAACTGCAGCTATGATGCTGGATGTAAAACCCGAGGAAGTTGACATAGAAAATAATAATTATTACATAGTTGGAAGTGACCATAATAAAAAGGTTAGTCTTGCGGATGTATCCAATACAAGACTATGGACTGGTAAGGCCATGGCTGTTTATAACTGGAGTGAACCGGGAGATCTGGGCCTTGATCATCATACAGGGCAGGGGGATGCTTTTCCCACATATTCATACGGGGTGGTTGTTGCTGAAGTTGAAGTAGATATGGAGACAGGATTTGTAGATGTTTTTAAAGTAAGTTCCGGACATGATGTAGGAACATGCATAAATCCGGATACAGTGGAAGGTCAAATCTTTGGAGGAATTGCCATGGGGCAGGGCTTTGGTGTTACAGAAGAGGTTCCTGTTAATAAAGGACAGTTGGGATCGAAAAATTTTGACTCCTATATATTCCCCACATCTATAGATGTACCGGAAATGGAAGCTGTTATTTTTGAGTGTGAAGATCCTGCAGGTACCTATGGAGCAAAATCTTTAGGG
This sequence comes from uncultured bacterium, assembly GCA_965371875.1. GTDB lineage: Bacteria > Spirochaetota > Spirochaetia > B11-G9 > B11-G9 > JAJRQE01. The sequence goes on along the minus strand of CBDVAD010000023.1, from coordinate 8,996 downwards.
GAACCAGCAACTGAAGCCGTAGGAGCGGCAATTGCAGCGGCAGTCGCAAATGCAACGGGAAAACCTGTCAGAGAGCTCCCTTGTAATCTTGAAAGAACCCTTCTGGGACGAAGTTTGAAATAGGAGACCAGGAAAAATGATAAGATTTAATTATAAAAAACCAGCTTCTCTGGCAGAATGCCTGGAACTCCTGAACCATTATCAGGGGAAAGCCAGACTTTTTGCCGGTGGAACAGATCTGATGGTTGAATTCAGAGCAGACGATAAAAAGTTAAAAGATGTTGAAGTAGTTATTGATATTTCAAGTTTATCCGAACTGAAGATTATTAAACTGGATGAAGGAGAAATTAGTGTAGGCTCATGTGCTACTTTTTCTGAGATCATAGAAAACCCTGATTTAATTAAATATGCTCCTTTCTTTATTGAGGCCTGCAAAACTGTGGGTTCTCCTCAGATTAGAAACACAGGGACAATTGGGGGAAGTATAGGAACAGCATCTCCTGCCTCTGATCCCGGGCCGCCTTTAGTGGCAATGGACAGTGTTTTGACTTTACTCAGTTCTGATGGAGAAAGAGAAGTTTTACTAAGTGATTTTATAGAAGGAGCTTATAAGACAATATTGAAACCAAATGAATTGATAGTTTCTATAAAATTCAAGGTACTTAACCCTGAAGCAGGTTTTTCCTTTGTTAAGCTGGGGAGAAGAAAGGCACTGGCCATAGCAAGAATGAACGTGGCTGCATATGTTGAAACCGGAGATGATGGAACTGTTTTAGACGTAAGAATTGTACCAGGTTCGGCAACCCCTATAACCATAAGAATTATAGAGGCAGAAAATATGCTCCTTGGGAAAACTCCTTCTTATGAACTTCATGGAGCTATTGGGAAAAAAGTATCTGAAAAAATGATTGAGATAACCGGGACCAGATGGTCAACACCTTACAAAGAACCGGTAATTGCAAGTCTGGTTAAGCGTGCTCTTAACCAGGCGACGGGGGTCAAAGAAAATGGATAAGATTATACTAAAAATGACTGTTAACAAAAAAACAGTTGAAACAGAAATTGAACCTTTTGCAAGATTACTGGATGTTCTGAGAGATGACTTCGGGTTTACAGGGGTCAAGGAAGGCTGCGGTATAGGTGAATGCGGGGCCTGTACAATTCTTATGAACGGGAAAAAAGTAAACTCATGTATGATCCTTGCAGCCCAGGCTCAGGGGGCGGAGATCCTTACAATCGAGGGTGTGGAAAATGCTGACGGCAGTATGCATCCGGTCCAGGAGGCTTTTCTTGAAAAAGGAGCTGTTCAATGCGGTTTCTGTACACCTGGAATGGTAATCAGTTCCTACCATTTATTAAATGAAAATCCGGATCCTTCTGACCAGGATATCAAGGAAGCAATATCAGGGAACCTGTGCAGATGTACAGGTTATAAACAAATAATCAATGCAGTTCATATGGCTGCTGATAATATGAAGAAATAGGGGAGGTACAAAAAATGTACACAAGTTTAAAAGGAAAACATCTGCTTAATACCCAGGATTGGAGTGTGCAGGAAATTGAACAGCTCTTGAAAGTAGCATTCAGATTTAAAGAGGAAAGGGAACTTGGAATCTTTCATGATGATGTTCTTAGGGCGAAAACATTTTTTATGCTGTTTTTTGAGGAATCAACAAGAACAAGAAATGCTTTTGAAGCAGGAATCCACCAGTTGGGAGGGCATGCTCATTTTCTGACTCCCAAGGCAACCCAGATTGATCATGGTGAAACTCAAAAAGACACAATTAAGGTTCTTGAAAGATACGGGGAAGGTATTGGTATACGAAAAACCTTTGGTACCGGTCATGCATATATGAGGGAAATGGCAAAATGGTCAACACTTCCAGTTATCAATATGCAGTGTGAGGACTATCATCCAACACAGGTTCTTGCAGATCTAATGACTATTAAAGATCGATTTCAGAATAATCTAAAGGGTAAAAAAATTGTTGTATCCTGGACATCTGCTCCTAATTACATCAGACCACTGTCAATGCCCCAATCACTTATACAGCTCATGCCCCGATTCGGTATGGATGTAACCCTTGCTCATCCGCCTGAGTTCTCACTAAAACCTGAGATTATGGCGGTGGCAAGGAAGAATGCTGAACTGGCCGGCGGTAAGTTTGAAGTTGTTAACAGCATGGAAGAGGCCTGCAAAGGTGCTGATGTTGTTTATGCCAAGGGCTGGGGGCCAATTATGCACACTGAGGATGAAGCCGAAGGTGTAAAGATAATTGATTCATACAGGGAAAATGGAAATATGGACTGGGTTGTTGATAAGCGAAAAATGGATATATCAAATGAGGAATCAATCTATATGCACTGCATGCCTTACGACAGAGATATTGAAGTTACCAGTGAAGTTGTAGATGGACCTAAGTCTGTAGTTTTCGATGAAGCAGGAAACAGACTGCATATTATGAAAGCCATAATGGCAGCTACAATGGCGGGTATTTAAGATACGGAAGTGAGACTGGAGACTGGAGACTGGGAACTGGGAACCGGAGACAGGAAGATCAGAAACCATAGATGATCTTAAAGTCTTTCGTTTTTCATTCTCCCATCTCCACCCTCTATTTTTGCCTGATCAGTAAACTCCGAAAGATCACAGAAAGTTCTGCCCTTTGTCACAAGATCTGTTACAATTTCACCTACTGCAGGAGCTATGACAACCGAGCTTTTAAAGCCAGCGGCAATAATAAGTCCTTCCGGCCCTGTAAAGCCCAGAACCGGTTTCAAAGAGGGAGTCGATGGGGAGGCTGTAGTCCAGCTTCTGAGTATATTTAAGTTTGATAATCCCGGGAACAGATCTTTCATCTGACTGGAAACACCCCTGCAGTGATCAATACTTGTAAGTCCTGAAATGGAGTCTGGATTACCATCCCATTCTTTTGATGTTTCACCAAGAAGAAGATTTCCAGCTCCTGCCCCGGACGGCGCACCACAGAGAGACGTCTTTGCCTTTGTGTTTTTATCTGATTCCGCACTTCCATGAGCTTCTGTAAAAAAGGATGCAGAGGAAAAAAAAGTGTGAATATAAGATTCAAGAGGTTCTGTTACAAATGCCTCAGCTTTAGTAAAGTCAATTGGAACATCAAGGCCAATCTCTCTGCATAGTTGTTTTGTCCATGCTCCTGATGCAATTATAACATAATCAGCATAGTGCTCCGCTCCTTTATCCGTCTCGACACCCCTGCAAGCTCCATCTTTAACAATTATTCTTTTTACTCCTGTGTTCTCCAATATTTCAAGACCGGACCTGACACCCATATCTACAAAGGCATACATAAATTTGAACGGATCCACCTGTCCCTGCATGAAATAGGTGGCTCCCAGAAGGTTTTCAGAATTGATATTAGGCTCGTATCTTTTAATATCATTTTTTTCAAGCAGCTTGATATCCAGACCTGAAGATTTTTTTTCTACATAAAGCTTTTCAAGATCCTCCATTTCAGCTTCGTTTGCCGCCAGAATAAGGGAGCCCAAATGTCTCAATCCAAAATTAAATCCAAGTTCTTTTTCAAGACTCCATATTCTGTCGAAAGATAGGGAATTTATCTCAAAACTTAATCCGGGAGCAGAATCCTGCAATTGTACACAGCCAAAGTTGCTTCCCGAGGATCCTGAACCAATCTCTTTCTTTTCGAAAAGGGTTGTTTGTATCCCCTCTTTGGCAAGTTGTGCGGCTATGGAACAGCCATGGTAACCCCCGCCGATAACAATAGCACTGACAGTATTCATTTATCTCTTTCCATAGTGACTAGTCCTATACTTTCTATGCTGACTGGTATTAGAGGAAATCTTGGTCTGTCAGGCTGTAATGTGTCCCAGTCTGCTATTCCTTCAGTCACTAAAATCTGCATTATAAGTTTTCCGCATGTTCTGCCCTGACACGCACCCATCCCTGCCCTGGTTGCCCTTTTTATTGCCTTGACTGACGTTCTTCCACTCTCTATGGCATCGATTATTTCACCGTAGGTGATCTCTTCACATCGACAGATTATCCTTTCCCGGTGTTCATCCTCAATTTTTAGTTTTTCATTATTCGTTCGGTGCTGCGAGTCTCGCACCTCACTCATTCTCTTTATTCCTCGTACAACATCAATATATTCCTTTGGAACAAGAACTGTGATCAGGTTAGTTTTCCGGAAGATTTTCGCACTGATAATTCTGGTTACTTCAACAGTGCAAACTGATTTTCCCTCTCTGTCTGTTCCTGTAACATGTGATCCTTTTTCCGGTAAAGGCAGGAACTCGTAAGGTATTGTCACTGTTCCATTTATTTCATCATGATCATAGTTAAGAATAAAAATGGCCAGGCCGGGACATACTGCTGCACACAAACCGCATCCGGTGCATTTATCTTTATCCAGAACAGGCAGGCCTGAAAGGTGGATCATGGAAATTGCACCAGTGTTGCATGCAGTTACACAGGGATCACATGGTATTTCCTCCCAGCATTCCAATACTGCAACAGGTCTTTTATTATTCATCTATAATAATCCTTCAATTGGAACCAAACTGTTAAATCTGCTGATAATATTGTCTTTAGCAATCTGTCTCTTTTCCCCGTAGGGACCTCCCCGCAATTCTCTCAATCTCTCAATCACTGTTTGTTTTTTTAACCTGCCTGCAGTGAGATCTATATATCCAAGGTCCATAGCTGCGGCAATTCCGGTAATTCTCCCCTCATCCAGGGCTGCATTGGCTTCTTCAATACCTGCAACATCTCCACATACGTAAACATTTTTATTAGTTGTACGTAGGTTTTTATCGTGCAGAGGCATAAAACCGCCAAGGGCTCTGCTGTATATAATTCGGCATCCAAACAAAGCGGCAAGGTCGGTAAGAGGAGTTAAGCCTACCGCCAGGAGTATACTGTCAACATCAAAATCCATATTTCCGGATATAAGCGCTGATTCAACCCGGTCAGATCCTGAAGCTCTAATAATACTGCTGTTAAGATAGACAGGGACTCCTTCTCTTTGGATTTTATCTGCATGGACTCTGTAGCCGGAAATTTCATGGGCAATATCGATAATAGCTGCAACTTCAGCACCTGCCTGGAGAAGATGATAAGATACTATCAGACCAACATTTCCACTTCCCACCATTAAAAATTTTCTTCCAGGCAGGGTTAGGTTTACGTTCACCATTGTCTGTGCAGCTCCGGCAGTCATTACTCCTGGAAGTGTCCATCCAGGGAAGGATATGGTGTTTTCTTTTCCCCCAACTGCAATGATGGTCTTTTTAGGCCTGACAATTTTAACTTTTCCATCTGCCTGGTAGGGAACTGAACCGTCTTCAAGGAGACCAAGAACTCTGGAATTAAGTTTAATCTTCACTCCTGCATCTTCGGCCTGGGAAAGAAGAATTTTTCCAATTTCAAAACCTCTGACACCTGAGAAGTGGGCTTCTGAACCGAAAAATTTATGTATCTGCTTAAAAAGCTGCCCGCCCGGTGAACTGTTTTCATCCATAAGAAGAACATCTGCGCCGGAACCTGCACTCTCAATCGCTGCACCGAGACCTGCCGGACCTGCACCTATTATCAGAACATCAATCTCCCCTGGCATTATTACTCCAATCTCCGTAGCCATTCTGAGTCTCAATACTCATTCCATCTCTTACCGGAGTTACGCATGTTCTGACATTAGGTACACCATCAACTATCATGACACAGTCATTGCACTGACCGATCCCGCAGAAAACACCTCTGCTTTCGCCTGTTTTATGAGTTTTTCGATTGGTGAGTATCCCCTGGGCCATCATTGCAGAGGCAATTGGTTCTCCATCCAGGGCAATATATGGCTTTCCATCCACAGTTATCGTGACCTGGTTCCTGTTTTTGATCTCGAGAATTGGATGGTTTAGTATTCTATAATTCATGGGTTCACTCTAAAATATTAAAAATAGGTACGTACAAGTATACCTTTGTAAAGAAGACAAGTCAAGAGTAAATAGATAAAGTGTCACTTTATACATCAGGAAGGTTGGATTTACATTGACAAAACATCCAATCCTTTGCGATAATAATTTAATTTAGTTACAGGATGTACGTACATGTCGAATATAAATAGACCTGAAAATTCTCTCGATATCAACCTTACAATAAACAATGAAGAATACTCACTCACCATCAATCAAAAGTGGACTCTGCTCTATCTCCTTCGGGAAGTTCTGGATTTAACAGGAACCAAAGCCGGGTGCAGAACAGGGGACTGTGGATCCTGCATGGTTCTTATTGATGATGAGGCAGTTGAGTCGTGCATCTATCTTGCAAAAAATGCTGAAGGCAAAAGGATTACTACCATTGAAGGTTTGGCTTATGGTACAGAGCTTCATCCTATTCAGGAAGCATTTATCGAAGCTGGAGCAGTGCAGTGCGGCTTCTGTACTCCCGGTATGATCATATCCACAAAGGCGCTTCTGGATAAAAATCCAAACCCGTCGAAAAATGAAATAACCACAGCCCTTGAAAGAAATCTCTGCCGGTGTACGGGTTACATAAAGATCATTGATGCGGTAAACATGGCTGCACAGAAACTGAACGGATAATAAGCTATGAAAAGTAAAGATCTCCACTATATTGGAAAAAGCAAACCTGTTCATGATGCCCGGCTGAAAGTAACAGGACAGAAAATATATACAGCTGACATGAAGGTTCAAAGGATGCTTTATGGTAAAATGCTGTTCAGTCATGTAGCTCATGGAAAGATAATAAAAATTGACACATCCAAAGCAGAAGCACTTCCAGGTGTTAAAGCAGTGGCTACCTTCAAAAACTCTTCCAGTACACCCTATAACAGCGCACTAAGATTTTATGATCACGAGCTTCCCGAGAACGAGTATATTTTCTCTGATACTGTAAGATTTGTTGGAGACCGTGTGGCTGCAGTGGCTGCAGTGGATATAAAAACTGCTGAAAAAGCGGTTCGTCTCATTGAAGTTTCCTATGATGAACTGCCAGCTGTGTTTGAGCCGGAAGATGCTCTTATAAAAAATGCATACGAAATTCACCCTGGTGGCAACAGAGTAATAGAGATTAAACAGGAATGTGGAGATCTGGAGAGGGCTTTTGAAGAGGCGGACTTTATCTTTGAAGACCGGTATACAATGCCAGCCATTAATCATGGGGCTATCGAGCTCCATGTGGCAATTGCCGATTACGACGCCTCCGGGAAACTAACGGTAATAAGCCCTAATCAGAACACCTTTGCCTTCAGGACTATCCTTTCTAAAATATTCGGACTGCCTTTTAATAAGGTCAGGGTAATTCGTCCTGCTATTGGGGGGGCTTTCGGGGGTAAGCTGGAGACAGTGCTTGAGCCTGTGGTGGCACAGCTTTCTATAATGACCGGCCGTCCTGTGAAAATGGAACTGACAAGACCCGAAACAATTTCTTCTACACGAACAAGGCACGGGGCTGTTATATATTTAAAGACCGGTATAATGAAAGACGGTACAATTACAGCCCAGGATTTCAAAGTAGTGACAAATACCGGAGCTTATGCATCCAGCGCGATTAATGTGGTAGGTGCTATGAGCCACAAAGTTTTTAAAATATATAAAACTCCGAATGTACGATATGTGGGTATTCCTGTCTATACGAATACTCCCATTGCAGGAGCCATGAGAGGATATGGGTCTCCCCAGGCATTTTATGCCCAGCAGGTTCAATTCCGGAAAATTGCCATGGAGCTGAATATCGATATGGTGGATATTCAGTTGAAAAACCTGGTACTCCCTGATTCTCTGGATGCACTTCACGGAAAACCAATAGGAAACCCACGGCCCATTGACTGTGTAAAAAAAGGAGCAGTAGAATTCGGCTGGATAAAGAACCGGACAACACGGGAATCAAAGGAAAATACCGGCCGTTTTAAACGGGGAGTGGGTATGGCTGTAGGTCTTCATGGAAGCACCATGATAAGTGCTCACAGGGACTTCACCTGTCTGACTCTGAAGATGAACGAAGACGGAACTGCAATTCTCTCTTCCGGAACCCATGACATGGGGAACGGTTCAATAAGGGTTCAGACTATGATTATTGGAGAAATCCTGAGTATAGACCCTGATACGATTACCTGCAATGAAGCTGATTCCGATATGGTTCCCTACAATCTGGGCGATTATGGCAGCCGGGGTACATTTGTTTCGGGAAATGCTGCACTAAAAGTTGCAGAAATAGTTAAAGAGGAAATTTTGAAAGAGGCTTCGATACTGCTGCAGGATAATATTGGAAATCTGGATCTGGAAGAGGGATTTGTCATTTCATCTGAGAGTCCCGGAAAAAGAACTTCCATAAAGGATGTGATTCTTCATGCTCACAGGGAAAGCCAGAGGGAAATTATTGCATCAGAAACTTATTCTTCCAAAGGAAATCCGTCATCCTACGGAGCCCATTTTGCGGAAGTTGAAGTTGATATCGAAACCGGAGTTGTTCAGGTATTAAACTATGTGGCAGTTCATGATGTGGGAAAAGCTATTAATCCAATAGGACTTGAGGGGCAGGTTGAGGGTGCTGTACAAATGGGAATAGGCTATGCACTCAGTGAAGGATTAGTAATTGATGAGAAAGGTAAAACTGTAAATAATTCCTTTAGAAAATATAAAATGTTGAGAGCATCGGATATGCCCGAAACAAAGATTATTTTTATTGAGGAAAGGGAGGAAACGGGCCCTTATGGGGGTAAAAGTATTGGAGAATGTTCTACTGTAGCTTCTGCTCCTGCAGTAGTAAATGCAGTAAGTAATGCTCTTGGTGGAATTGATTTTTCAAATTTTCCTTTAAGACCGGAGAGTATATTAAATGTGACCTCTTAGAAAGTACAGTTAAATGAAAGATCCATAATCTGAGGATTAAAATAAACTTCCACGAAGAATATTTTCTGATCCAGATGATTAAAGAAAACTTCATCCCAAATAACCATTGAGGTTCCTTCATCTATCAC
>CBDVAD010000022.1:0-17733 GCA_965371875.1 uncultured bacterium | reverse complement strand
TCGGCTATGCAACCTTGCCTGGTCGGGACTGCGTCCCTGCTCGGCTATGCAACCTTGCCTGGTCGGGACTGCGTCCCTGCTCGGCTATGCAACCTAAGGAGAAAATAATGAAAGAGATTAAGAACGATCCGGTTTTTGTAACGGGAATGGAAGCATTTCTAGTGGGTGACTGGGCGGTTGCCAAAGATTCTTTTCTATTACTCGATAAACACTTTCCTGATAATAATCATATCACTTTTATTTTGGGTAATATCTTCTATTCCCAGGGAGACCTGGAAAAGTCGATTGAATTTTATGGGAAGACTATAGAGCTGAATAAAGGCTGCGGAAATGCCTACTATAAAATGGGTGTGAGTTATTTTAAGATGGGTAAATTTACTGAGGCCCTTCAGGCATTTAAACAATCAACCGAAATCGAGGGATACCAGCCTGTTATGGTTTATTATTATCTGGGATTGTTATCAATGCACTTGAGTAAAGATGAAGAGGCCATTGAATACTTTGACAAACTGCGTCTGGCAGCTCCCCAGGCAAAAATGGCTGTTTTTTTTGAAGCCCGGTTAAAAATTAAGCAACACAAGTTTGAACCAGCCATAGAACTGATACAGCAGTTTCTGGAGGTCTCTCCTGACTTTTCCGAAGCCCATTACCTGCTGGGAGTCGCCTACATGGCCATCCATAAAAATATGAAAGCCCTCAATTCTTTCACTAAAGCTCTTGAATTGAATCCTGATGATAAGAGAAGTGCTCTGAAGGTTGACAGCCTTTCCACCACCGACTGGCCCTGACCAGTGTCCTGATTAACAGACTGCTATCTTCTGAATGCCTCCAGATAGGAGTCCGCATAGATGCCCTTGTTCAGAATGAGTTCGGCAGTCAGGATTGTGTCGACAAGTTCGGTATCGTTGACATTCAGAATAACTGCATCCAGGCCGTTGGCTATCAACATCGCTGCGTAGACTCTGTTAATCAACCCCTTGTGAATTGTGCCGCTGGAAACATTGCTCAGACCGCATACAACATGACAGGGAGGGTCTGCAAACAGCCCAAACTGGGATCCTGCTTTCATTGTTTCGATTGCCTGATCCTGCATGAACTTCAGGGGCATGACAATTGGGTCCAGGAAAAGCCTGTCAGTGGGAATATCGTATTCCATAACCTTGGCGATGATGACACCGGCGTTCTCAACACGTTTATCGGCGGTTGCCGGGGTTCCGACTGCACTCATGGCCAGACCTATGATGGACGCCTTGTACTCCGCTACTACTGGCAGTATCTCATCCAGCTTTACGTCGTCGGCTATTACAGAGTTTACCAGAGGAGGCTTCCTGCAGATGGGAATTGCCACTTTGAGCAGCTCAATCTTATTGTTGTCGATGGAGATCGGGAGGTCCACTTCTTCCTGTACCATTTCGATCATCCAGCACAGATCGTCGGGATTATTTGAAACCGCTCCCAAATTCACATCGATGTAATCGGCCCCGGCATCCGCCTGCTTTCTGGCGGTCTCTTTAATTACATCACCGTCTTTGTTCTCGACGGCAGCCTTGATCTTCTTGAAGCCTGTATTGATTCTTTCTCCAATCAGTATCATTTTTCCTCTCCTACGTATAATTAATTGTTTTGTTTATTACTTTTATCGCTTCCGGATGGGCCATGATTAAAATGTCAGCTCCAGCTTGCAGATACCCCTCTGCACACACCGCTTCCCACATGGGTCCACGCTTTTCAACCTTGCCCCATCCTTCCATAATATCCTCGCCCACAGTGGCCTCTTTAATACGCCACACCTCTTCACCTACGTCACATAACTGCGGCCGGGCCATCAGTTTATCACCCTGCAGACCGGCAGTGCGGGCCCTCTCCATTATTGTATAGACATAGTCGAAACCGTAGCCCAGGGCTGCTGTTGTCTGGAACATGACAATATCTTCGAGACCGAAGCCTGCGTCTTCCAGCAGAATATTCACCTGCTTGCCAATATTGATATCAACAGGGGCCTCTGCTATAAGTTTATGTTTGTCGGCTTTACAGATGGCCGCCATTGTCAAATAATTCGATTCCGTTGCTGATCCCAGCAGGCAGTTTTCACCCCGGGCGGCCTGTGAACATTCCTGCAGTATCAATCTGTCCTTTTCTTCATTGCGGCTTCCCCATATTATCAACGGCACATCGACAGTCCTTAGCAGATCTTCTATCAGTCTGGCGCATTCTTCCGGTGACCTGTCTTTGATTTCCGATAAACCGCCCAGTAATTTAATACTGATAAGATCAGCTCCAAACTCTTCGACTGCCTTCTGTGCCCACTCAAGGGGAGAATTAATCTCTTTGCCGATTGCCTCTATTAAAAAATCCGGCCAGTCGGGGACAATGTCGGCCACGTAGGCGGCAATGACGGGCTTATGGGGCGTTTTACCGTCAAATGTCAGATGGGGCAGGGCACTCTGTCCTCCTATGGTAATGGTTCTGCCCCGGGTACCGCCATCGGCTTTCAGCGCCCCAATTGTAATAGTACTTATGTTCATTTTACTGATTGTGCTGATCTCAGGTATTTTCATTATTGCCTCCAATTCTTTTTATTATCCGGTCAACTGCGGTCAGCACAGCGTCACTTGTTAAATTGCTGATCGGTAAGCCATTAAAAACGATATCTTCAATTTCATCTTCTTTAGGAATATCAGTCAGAAACTCCATCTGCAGCTCATCGATTCTTTTATGGACTTCCGCCAGTCTGTTCTCTTTTACCATGGAACTGACCAGGTAGGTATTGGCAATGCGACCGTTCATTTCGGACACAATCTCTTTTATTTTGACCGCACTGCTGAAAGAGAGAGGGCTTTCATTGACTACGACAATCAGGGCATCGATATTTGTTGTTGTGCGTCGGCTCAAGTGTTCAAGTCCAGCTTCGTTATCTATGACCACCCATGAATAGGAGGGTGTCAGGTCATCGCAGAATTTTCTGATAAGGCTGTTAATGTAGCAGTAGCAGCTCGCCCCCTCTCCTTTGCCCATGGTGATCAGATCATAGCCTTCACACTCCTCGATAATCTGATGCAGCCCCGCTTCGATGTAATTCGCCTTTGTCATGCCCGCGGGAAAATCCTTGATGGCCTTGAGCAGGTCTTCCCGCAGATCACCGATTGTCTGTTCCACTTCCGTCCCGAGCAGAGTTCCCAGATTACAGTCCGGATCAGCGTCAACCGCGAGTACAGGCTTCATACCTCTGGCACAGAGGCGGTTTATCAAAAGGGCGGCAATTGTCGATTTACCCGTTCCTCCTTTTCCTGCTACGGCAATGCTTTTTGTCATGAAATGGCCCTCCAGTAATCGATATCGGTATGAGGAAGAAACATGGCCTTCTTGAATTCCTCGACGTAGTCATTGGCTCCCAGTAAATCATAATAAGTTGTCCCTGTACGTATCTGTGCCAGCTCATAAAAAGCTTCCTGGTAAAAGGCTGCCAGTTTGGCTCCCTTGACGGATGTATTGCCGACAAATTGAATCTTGCCCGGGGGGAGAGGCGGCAGTAGTCCGATGTTGATTGCGCTTTCTATGTTGAGATAATTGCCGAAGGCGCCGGCGATATAGATAGTGTCGAGATCGCTGAATTTAAGTGACAGACGCTGCATCAGAATGTTGACGGCCGAGAAAATGGCCGCCTTGGCGGTGATGATATTTTCGATATCTTTTTCGGTAAGATAAACACTGCTTTCCTCATGGATTGTTTCTTCAATCAGGACAAAGCGCTTTCGCTTAGAATCGATCGCTACTTCGGTTCGTTTTTCATCAATGAAAAGACCGGAACGATTGATAATCTTTTCATCAAGCAGAACACTGACCAGGTCCATGATACCGGAGCCGCAAATTCCAACGGCCGGCAGCCCTTCGATAGTCGTATACTTAATCACCCCTGAATCGACATAGACCTTATCCACAGCTCCCGGTTCGGCGCGCATACCGCATTCGACACTGGCCCCTTCCAATGCCGGCCCGGCGGAAGCTGAAGCGGCGATCAGCCACTCCCTGTTGCCAAGGATGACCTCGCCGTTGGTTCCGATGTCGATAAGAAGGCTAAGTTCTTTTTTTCTGTGCATTTGAATTGCCAGGATTCCGGCGGTCAGATCACTTCCAACCCATCCGCTGATGCCGGGAAGGGAATAAAGAAGCCCTCGTTTGTTAATATTCAGACCCACTTCGACGGCCCTTAACGGGGGTGGTTCGACTGTAACCGGGATAAAGGGTTTTCGGCGGATATTGCTGGTCGAAAGCCCGAGCAGGAAATGCTCCATGGCGGTGTTTCCTGCACAAACAACAGCGTTAATGTTGTCAATGGCCACATTGTTTCTCTTACACAGTTTCCTGATTAGTTTGTTGATGTCATCTACCAGCAATTTCTGCAGTGCTTTGATACCTTTCCTTTCGGCATAAATCATGCGGCCGGTGACTTCACTCCCATGAATCGACTGGGAATTATAGCTGGCTGCCGAATCGATGGTGGTTCTGGGATACGCATTAACCAGATGGGCAACCACCGTTGTTGTACCCATATCCACAATAATCATATAGTTTGAGCTTTCCGTATTTCCACCCTCGATATTCATGATCTCGGCGATATCTCTTCGCAAGCCCACAGTAAGGGTTACCTTGTAATCATTGTTTCGCAGAACCCTGGGTAGAATTTTAATTATTTTCAGCCCCATCTGCATGGTCGGTATGTTCAGGCGGCTTTTTACGCCATCCGATACCATTTGATGGTCGGCGATACCCGAGAAGATAGTCGGTGCTTCAAATTCAATATAGATTTTGGTTACAACCGGCAGGGTTTTGTAATGCAGTTCTTTGGATATAGATTTATCCGTTTCGACGAAATGTTCCGGGGCTGGAACACTCTTGTTCCCGGCCGGTCGGATGTTTGGTATCTCGACAATCAGATCGCTGTACACATGGCTCAGACAGGCAAGCACGTACCCTTTTTCAATTTGCGCTTCATTAAAAGGCCATACAACCCTGTTCGGGATATCTCCTTCGAGGATAATCATTCTGCATTTTCCGCAGATTCCCTCACCGCCGCATATGGTATTCAATTCTATCCCTGCCATATGGGCAGCTTCCAGCAGTGATGTACTGTTGGGTACATTAACTGACTTATCTGCAGGATAGAATTTGACTGAATGCATTACTTCCCCCAAATTTTGTTCATAAATGCCGGAATTTCTTTGGCTGTTTCAGGGCCGATTATTACCTCCTTCCACTCAGACAGGTCTTCGATTTCTGCCCTGAAAACCGGCAAAAGGCCTGGGATAATCAGTTTGCGGTGCTTCACCTTTTCTGCGACTTTCTGGTCTTTAAGAGTCTGGATAACCTTTTCAGCAGATATTTTGTCACCCGCCCAGGAGTTGAGTATTCCAAGTCCTTCGGTTTCCACAACACAGATATAGGAGGGAATTTTACTCCTTTCCACCTCACCGGCTACACTGAAGTAGGTAAGTGAAAAGTTAGTTGTATACAGTACTGGTGAATTTTCATCAGGATTGCCAATTTCATACAGTTTCGCTTCCACAGTATTGGGAACCTGAGGATCTGTAAATATGTCCTGTATAATTGTCAGATTGGGCATCAACTGCCAGGCTTTCCTCCCCTTCATGATCACAATTCCGGAATATTTTGCCGCCGCCACCGAGGTAAAAACTGTCTCGATTTCATCGGATTCGCAAACGAACTCACTTACAATCGGATAACCGAAGGGGCGGAATTTATTTATCAGGGCTGAACGCCTGACCTGCGTCGAAAATCTGACAATATCGCCGATATTGTCACCCTTGAAAGAGAGAAGTATTTCATCTACACCGGCCTCCTTTGCCTTGACTGTGAAGTCGGCAAGTTCTTCCATTGTCCCTGCTGAAACAGCCAGGGGGAGCCTGTTGTCGGCAGCGATTTTGATAAACTCATCAATATTGGCAGCAGTTGCCCGGTATACAAGGGGTCTGCTCTCTTTAATGGCCGCCGCCGCTTCGGCCATGGCGGTAGGTTCCTCTCCTGCCAGAATAATCGGTACATGGCTTGTCTCGGCGGCTATCCTCGCCCGCTCGGCGGGCCCTTCGCAGCCGTCAAGCTCTATGGCACAGAATTCAACCTTTATCTCCTTACCGACTCTGACGTAACTGCGGCTGTTTATCTCTTCCACCCCCGCGCGCAGCTCATCGTTGGACAGGTCGGCGGCCAGTTTGACGGCAAGTCCGCATTTCCGGTGAAACTTTTCTTCATGGCGAAACATGACAGTTTCCTGGCCTGTTTCGAACACACCATCTCCTGATCCTATCTTAACCAGTTTTATGGGAGGGGACGATTCCTCAGCCAAAGCCGTAGTGGCTTCATCAGAAATATCGGGGCAATCCGAAATAGCCTTCTGCTTTGCTGCAACCTGCATCGCGAATGCCATACATGTGGGAAAGCCGCATTTCTTGCAGTTTGTTCTGGGCAGCTGTTTGTAGATCTGCATACCTGTAAGTGCCATCTAAGACCTCCATGAAAAAAAATAATTAAAACATCGGTTCCATTTCAAGCGCTGGGTGAGAGACTTTT
Source organism: uncultured bacterium (assembly GCA_965371875.1). Classification (GTDB taxonomy): domain Bacteria; phylum Spirochaetota; class Spirochaetia; order B11-G9; family B11-G9; genus JAJRQE01. Next base: position 11,148 of record CBDVAD010000022.1, on the reverse strand, counting down.
TCCAGGTAGGTGACGAGCTTATCCGGTTCTTCGGCATCTTCCTCAGTGGCGATTTTGGCGAAAAGATCCTCCACACCGTCCAGTTTGAGTCTTTCCTCCAGACGCGGACTGACTTCTTCTTTGAGTAGTTTGGACATCCAGACGATGCGCTGATGTCCTCCATCGGCGGAAATGAACTTATTACTGCTGATGTAGAGTTTGCCGATGCCGATGAACCCGGGCACCTGCAGGCCGCCGCCCACCTGTCCGGCTATAGTGGAGAAGGTCATGCCTACGGGAGTCATACCGGTGAAATCCCGGTCAACAATCATAATCCCGTTAGCTTCCGGTACTATGGCTGCGATGCATTCAAAACAGCCGCAGGAGGTCATTGGCTCTTCCATCATGGAATAGGCATTGAATTTGGCCAGTGTATTGTTTGATTTGACTTTGATATAATCGTTAATGCCTTTCCACTGTCCCCTGACCGAATCGAGACACTGGCCCTTGTCAACAGGCTCATTGGGACCATGCTTGTCTATCTGGTAGGAAGCCTTGCTGTCCAGCCATGTATAGGCACCGCATAGACCGAGTCTTTCGGGTGTAATGATGCAGACATGATTGGGGGCATAGGACTGACACAATGTGCAGGAGTAAAACTGGTCTACATCTTCATCGGTCATTCCTCCTATGCGTTCATCCCTCCCGGCATAAACTGCTTTGGCTCTATTGTGGAGTTCTGTCACCCTGGAGGCATCGGTATAGAGTTTTATCTGGACCCGGTCAACGATGGCAGAAAACTCATTGTGCATACGGGCTATAATAATCTCACCAAAGTCCCTGATAGTGAACCCTTTGGAATGAGCATCTTTGCTGATCCTGAGCCAGATAATGGCCCGCTGGCCCATATGAAATATCCCGTTTGCACAGGAAATGAATTCATGCATTCTTCTCTCAAGGACACTTTCAAAGTCTTCCTGGAAATCACGGCCTGCTACGTCCACCATCATAGCGAGGGGGTAGGCTTCTCCTTCCTTCATATCTTCTACTTCCGGGCCAATTACCTCGATCCTGCCGTCTTCCACTTCATCCAGGGGCTTCATGAGCAGCAGTTCGAAGGCTTCTGAATATTTACCCCCGAACTGAACATGCATATCTTCTTTACGCACACGCTCCCCCTCGAATCCGGCCCCGTAGGGAACAGGAACCGGTATGTTTTCCACCTTCACTGTCAGATCACGCAGCTCTATTGATCTGGTGACTATTTCATCGAGTTTGATGCCGGATATGACATGTTCATAGTTACAGATTCCAGTGGGCAGTATCTCCGGAATATTAACATCGGATATGACAGGAAAGCCGAAGTTTATTGCTCCCGCAGCTGTTGCATACTTCTCATCAGTGATCAACTGTTCTTTATCTACACTGCTGTCCGCACCAAGGGCCATGACAAAGGCATGTACACGGTCGTTGTTGTACATTAGAATTTCCCTGGCAGCCTTGAAGGTTCCTGCCTCGATGCCGCCGAAGGTCATTGCGGAGCGTGCAGCGAAATTGAGGGCGTGTATCGCTGCAGTTATATCCTTGCCGTAGGGGACAATGTAAGTGTCCCAGTTCATTTCAATCCCTTCTTCATCCAGCTGTTCTGCAATTGACCGCCCGTTGGTATTGCCCGCAATGAAAACCAGTATGTTTTTTTCCTGCAGCTCCCTTATCAGTTTCACCGCCTGGGCATTCGTTTCAGTACAGCCGACTATAGCCGCAAAGCCGGGCATTCTGCCGTCCACCAGTTTGATTCCCTGCTGGCGCAGAATATTGTCACCGGAAAATCCCAGCCAGATACCTTCCTGTGGATGGAAGCCGTTTATATATTTGAGGGATTCGATAATCTCTTCGGCAATCAGGGTGGCGACCCCGGAATCCAGGGTCTCCCCAAGATAGGGGAGCCAAATTTCCGTGTCGGGAATTCTCCCCAACAACTTTTTCGCTTCCTGCAGGGAGTATTCAAGATCGCCGAGCTGTTTAACCTGCTGTCCCAGAAACAGATCCATGATGGGCAGATAGTAGGCGGTATTCGGATAGGCGACAACGGTTTCTTTCCCATTTTTTTTCAGTGCTGTTTTCAAAGCCTTCTCGGCACGGTCCACCATTTGATGTGCTCCCCTGATGGCTGCCGTTGCTATTATTTTTGACATAATTCATACCCCCTGTATTCCTGTAAAACAGTTTTAACCGAATAGTTTTTCTTTCTTCTGCATGCCGGACAGTAGGAGAGAAATTCATCCGTTACAGTAATTTTTTCCTTGAGCTGCTCCATCTGAATGCTGGTTCCCACCGGTTGCCCGCAATCGGGGCAGAATATCATATCCAAAGCAACGCCCCAGTCTTCTTTCTTCAATTTTTCATTTTCAATTACAAACTCAATGACACCCGTAGGACACACTGCGACACAGGCCATACAACCTATACAGAGTGAACCGGCAATCATGAATGGAGATGTAACTTCCTTTTTAACACCCCGTCTTGACAATCCGATGGCATTTGCCTTTATCAATTCATTACAGACCCTTACACATAATCCGCACAGAATACAGTTCGATTTTCCATTATCGGCAGAGATGAATTTTGTTTCTGAGATTCCATATTCCATGGCCATCTCCCTGATGCGGGGTGAATCGGGAGCACGGGAAAGCAGTAATTCCAGTATAAGTTTTCGCTCCCTGACAACCCGGGGGGAATTGGTTCTGATATGCAGTCCTTCGGCTACTGGATAGACACAGGCTGAATCTATCCAGCTGCGGTCAGGGTCTTGTGCGGGCTTGCTGATTTCCACAATACACACCCTGCAGGATCCGCTGGGAGATAGTTCTTCATGATGGCAGAGAGTCGGGATTTTTATATCCACCATATCAGCCGCTTTTAGAATTGTCGTTCCTTCGGGTACCTGTACCTGCATGTTGTCGATCATTATCTTAACCTGTTTCATATCGGTCATCTTCAAACCTTCTTTACTGCGTCAAAATTACAGACTTCAAAGCAGATTCCGCATTTTACGCATTTTGTGATATCTATTATGTGGAGTTCATTTTTCTTCCCTTCAATGGCATCATAAGGACATTTGATCAGACAAAGAGTGCAGCCGTTGCAATTGACCTTATCGATTTCATATTGAAAAAGGCTGCGGCACACACCGGGGGTGCATTTTTTATCGATAATGTGCTCGAGATATTCCTCGCGAAAGTACCTCAGGGTACTGAGAACGGGATTGGGTGCTGTTTTTCCCAGACCGCAGAGTGAGCTGTCTTTGACCATTTCTCCGATCTCTTCCAGTGCTGTTAAATCTTCCTCTTTTCCTTCACCATTGGTTATTCTTGTCAGGATTGATAACAGCTGCCACAACCCTTCCCGGCAGGGAGTACATTTTCCGCAGGACTCTTCAACCAGAAATGTCAGATAAAATCTGGCAACTTCCACCATGCAGGTGTCTTCATCCATCACAATCATGCCGCCGGAACCCATCATGGAGCCCAGGCTGATGAGTTCATCAAAGTCCACCGGATGATCAAGGTATTCGGCAGGTATGCAGCCGCCCGAGGGCCCGCCGGTCTGTACGGCCTTGAATTTCTTATTGTTTGGAATTCCTCCGCCGATACCGAATATAATTTCCCGTAATGACATCCCCATGGGAATTTCTATCAGACCGGTATTCTTAACCTTACCTACAAGTGAGAATATCTTGGTCCCCTTGCTTCCTGCGGTACCGATCTCTCTGTACCACCCGGAACCATGATCCATAATATGCCGGATATTAGCCCAGGTCTCCACATTATTGATAATTGTGGGTTTTCTGTCGTAACCGGCAATAGCCGGATACGGGGGACGGATCCTGGGTTCAGGGAGATTCCCCTCTATTGAAGCTATAAGGGAGGTTTCCTCACCGCAGACAAATGCTCCTGCCCCTATTGTCACTTTAATATCAAAAGAGAGCTTCGAGCTGAGGATTTCTTCACCGAGTAATCCCCATTTCCGTGCATCTGCTATAGCTTTATTAATATTCTCAACTGCCAGCGGATATTCCGCACGAACATACACATGGCCTGCTTTCGCTCCGATGGCATAAGCTCCGATCAGCATCCCTTCAATTACAGAGTGGGGATTCCCCTCGAGAAGGGACCGATCCATATATGCACCGGGATCGCCTTCATCTGCATTACAGATAACATACTTAATCGTTCCTGATGCATTTCGACAGAATTTCCATTTCTTTCCTGTAGGAAATCCGCCGCCCCCGCGTCCACGCAGTTCCGATTTTTCCACCTCATTAATGATTTCATCCGGTTTCAGATCAGACAAAACCCTGGCCAGAGTGGAATAGCCTCCGGAGATTATATAATCCTCGATACTTTTGGGGTCGATATGCCCGTTCTGTGCAAATACCACTCGCTGCTGTTTCTTATAGAAGGGAATATCGTTTTCCCTAAGTAGTTTGTGCCCTGTTTCCGGTTCTTTATACTGCAGACGTTCGATTATCTCCTGTTTTATCAGGGATCGTTCTACTATTTCCTCGATATCAGCCGGTTTGAGTCTTTGGTAAAAAATATTGTCCGGCCTGATCACCATCAGCGGTCCGTTTTCACACAGACCATGGCAGCCGGTTTCTTTGATTGTGATATCAAGATTTCTTTCAGTAATAGCTTTCCGGAGGAGAACCAGTAATTTTTCTGATTCGCTGGCCCTGCAGCCCGTTCCTCCGCAGAGGGTGACTGTTCGGATATCCTGTGTTTTTTCAGTAAGTTGTGATCTCACTGAATCAAGCTGCTCCATATCCGTAAGTTTCATTTCGGGCTGAACTCCTTTAATATTTTTTCTACTTTAGCCGGCGTTATATGACCATTGTATTCCTTGTTCAGGACCATAATCGGACCAAGGGCGCAGGCCCCCAGGCAATTGACTGTTTCAAGGGAAAATCTACCGTCCATGCTGGTCTCTCCGTTTTTGATACCAAGGATGCGTTCAATCTCTTCCAGGATACGGACCGCACCGCGGACATGACAGGCAGTACCCATACAAACCCTGACGATATTGCGGCCCCTGGGTTTGAGTGAAAATACATTGTAGAAAGTGGCTACCGAGTAGACATGATGAAGTGGCAGAGCGAGCTCTGCAGACACATCCTTTATGCTGGTTTCGGAAAGAAAGTTGTACTCTTCCTGTATTTCCTGCAGGATCGGAATCAAAGATTCCGGTGACCTGGGAAAATCAGCTATAATCTCTCCTACTGCTTTCACTATTTAGCTCTCCAATGTTTCGCTCTGAACCATCGATACTCTGAATTTATTGATAACTTCCTTTCTTCTATTTGCCGTGATATCTTCAACTTTGGTATACCGGATGGCTTTTGTTGGGCAGCCGGCGGCACAGGCGGGTATTTCCCCCTCTCCCAGTCTGATTACACACAGATCACACTTCGACAGCGACATTGCGCCCGGGATGGCCTTGATTATACCGAAGGGACAGACCATCACACAGGCATTACAACCTATGCATCGTTCAATGTCCAATACGACCGGTTCCTCCGGTCCGCTTCTGGCCATGGCGGTCGTGGGACAGACTGTAATACAGGGGGCATCGGTGCAGTGCCGGCAGTGCATTGGTATGACATCATCGCCATCTACTTCAAGAATGATTCGCGGGTACAGATGTTCTTTACTGTAGAAAGCTTCTATGAAGGTCTCACTTTTTGAGTGTGCCAGGGCACATTCCAGTTCACAGGTATGACACCCCAGACATTTACTGACTATTACTTCAAGGACATCGTTCATATCATCACCTCTAATCCATTACTTTAAATGCCTGCTCATAGACCATTGGTTTAAGCTTAAGTAGTTTTCTCTTTTTATCGATGTGTCTGATCATTTTATGGGCGGCCTCAATCGGGTCTTCTTCAAAAGCCCATTTGCCGCCGGTCTCGGCTTCAATTTCGTCAGTGAGATAATTGAACAGTTTTTTACTGCCCATCATTGGAAGGGGCTTGCCGATCATGGTATATACACCGGAGGCGACAAAATAGAAACCGATTGAAACGGCTTTCTCACTCATCCATTCAGGGGCGGCGCCGGCCGCAGGCAGATCAGAGATATCATTACCCAGGCCCCCTTCCGCCACAATATTGCTCAGGACCCGTAGAATACGGCTGTTGTCGACACAGGACCCCATATGCAGAACCGGCGGAATACCAACGGCCCGGCAGATTTCCTGCAGTCCCTTACCAGCATACCTGAAGGCCGATTCGGGCTGAAGGAGCCCGTGTTTGGCACAGGATATAGCATTGCAGCCGGTTGTTACCACCAGGACATCGTTTTTGATCAGTTCCTTGACCATCCGGATATGGCCGCTTTCATAATCGACATTTGGATTTGAGCAGCCGACTACTCCCGCAGCTCCGCGTAGACGTCCCTCGATGATTCCATTGTTCAAAGGCCGGTATGTGGCCCGGTATTTCCCGCCGAGAAAATTGTACACCGATTCAGCGCTAAAACCGGCTATGAGGGGTTCTTTTTCTGATGGAAGATAGATCGCTTCTTCTTTGCGGTTGGAAAAGTTGTTAATAGCAGTTTCCATTATCTCCCGAACAATTTTTTCTGCATCCGCTTCATGAAATTCTATATGCTTTACACCTGGTATTTTAGCCTTTTCGGAAGTGGTCACCAGTTCAGTATGAAAACACTGAGCTACAGTCTGCAGCCCGGGCATGACACATTGTATATCTACAACCATCATGTCGATAACACCAGTCATGATGGCCAGTTCCTGCTGGAGGAAGCTTCCGGCAATGGGAATCCCATGGCGCATCAGAATCTCATTGGCCGTACAGCATATACCGGCTACATTGACTCCCTCAGCCCCTACTGCGATTGCCTTTTTTTTCATTTCGTCCGAGCTGGCTACTTCGGCAATTATGTCAGACAGAGCCGGCTCATGACCATGAACTATGACATTGATCTTATTTTTTTCCAATACACCGAAATTGGCGCTTGATTTCAGGGGATTCGGAGTTCCGAACAGAATATCCTGCAGTTCGGTGGCCACCATGGAACCACCCCATCCATCGGACAGTGAAGTTCGAAGTCCCTGTTTTATAATATGGCGGTATTCGGCATCGACACCCATTGTTGTGCGGTGCATTGATTCAACAATCTCCCGGTCAATACTGCGGGGCATTATGTTCAATTTTTTCCAGAGCTCGAGCCTGACCGCCGGAGCAGTTGAAGCAATTTCGATTACCCCATCCTGACGGCCGAAATCTTTTTTTGCCGCATTTACAAGGTCAGCGGCAATCTCTTTTACGCTACGGTCTTTGGTTTCTATGCCGTAAATTTCAGCAACAGCCTTTAATTTAGCTTCATCCTTGATTTTATAGGCTGAATTGCCATTCCCGGCGGCCAGTTGCAGTGTATGCACGACGCCTCTGCCATGATCAGAATGCGCGGCAGCGCCACCAGCGATCATCCGGCATATATGCCTGGCCGCTATGGTATCGGCATCGGCCCCGCATACTCCAGTTTTGGGTCCGTCCCCGAAGGGATCGATCCGGCAGGGGCCCATGGTACAGTGCCGGCAGCATAGGCCGAGCTGCCCGAATCCGCATTGGGGCTGCATGGCCTCGAACCGGTCCCACACAGTCTGGATATTTTCCCGGGCTGCATGTTTTATCATTTTTTGGGTGGCTTTATCAGAAAATGAATGATCCATCATATTTCTCCCTTTCTATAGCGGGTCTCTAAAGTGAAAAATACTTCTGGATGAGAATAATAACTCAGGACTGAAAATCCCGAAGCTACTTTAATAATAAGTGTAATTTCCGTTTTATGCAAATTTAAGATTGAATTATTTTACGACGATTTTTCTGATTTCTCCTAAAATCTGATTGAATTCCTCTTTGGAATCTTCTGTCAGAACCTCAAAGACTGAAATACCCAATTTGTCTGCATTTCTGTATTCGTTCCGGTAAGAGAGAAAGCCCAGGAATTGTGCATCGGGCAGGGATTTTATAATGAAATCTCTGTCTTCCCGATTCCTCACTTTATTGCCCACAATATAAGTATTTGAAAGGCCGATTTCTTCGGCCAGTTCGAATATTTTATACGCACAGTCGATGGACATCTGACCCGGTTCGACAACCACCAGCATGATATCTACTCCACTGGCTGTTGCCCGGCCCAGATGTTCTATACCGGCTTCCATATCGAGTATGAGGGTCTCGTTTTTATGGAGGATAAGGTCCCTGACGAGGGCCCTCAACAGGACATTTTCCGGGCAGGCGCAGCCGCCTCCGCCCCGACGGATTGCCCCTAAAACAAGGAGTGATATCCCCTTATACAGGGTGGCATAGGTATCACTGATATCCGATACTTCCGGATTCAATTTGAACATCTGTCCATACTGATTAACTTTTGCACCTGTGCGTTCCTCAATCAGTTCAGTCTGTTTTGAGATAGGAATGATTGTATCCTGTAATTCCCGGGGTATTCCAAGGGCCGCTGCCAGGTTTGCATCGGGATCGGCATCTATGGCAATAACTCTATTGCTGTTTGAACTTAACAGCAGAGCCAACACGGAAGAGATGGTCGATTTTCCAACACCGCCTTTACCTGTAATCGCTATTTTCATTTTAGCTCTCCTATTATCTTCTAATTATCGGTTGTACCGCGGTCTTCATTCATTCTTCCCCAGTATTCTTTTCATTTCACGATCGAAATCCGAAATATACTTTTTATCTTCAGCTCTTCTATATTTTTCATATTCAAATTTTGCTTTTTCAATTGCTTTATGATGACTTACTTTTCCTGCATTAGTAAGAAGCTCTTTTTCACTTATTTTCAAAAAATCGTCCAACTTTTTTATCCAGTCCTGCATTTTCATTAATCTACCGTTTGTTGCCTGAAGTTCAGCAAAATCCAGATACATAGAGACTATAAGATTAAGCTGCTTCAACTCATCTTCTGGGAGATAATTCTTTGCAATTCCAATATCTCTTGTGGTTATATATTTGCCTTTGAAATTGGTGAGTCCTAAAAATGGTTTATCTGCATCTACTCGTTTCTCAATCATTTCAGCGGCAGTCTGTCCATGTATAGCAAAATGCATCTTGTTCTGCACTGTAGCAAAAAATTCTTTAGTTGAAGCGTCATCATTTTTGTAATCAATGCTGGTTGTGTAGATATCTGTTATTTTCTGGTAGAAATTTCTTTCACTGCTTCTGATATCCCGGATTCTTTGCAGTAGTTCTTCAAAATAGCGCGATCTGACACCTTCCTGCTTTAATCGGTCATCGTCCATTGTAAAACCTTTTACAATGTACTCATGAATCCGTTTTGTTGCCCACTGACGAAACTTTGTCCCTTGAGGGGATTTTACCCGGTACCCAACTGATATAATAACATCGAGATTGTAGTATTTAACCTGTTTGCTTTGAGTCTTACCCTCTATTGCTCCGTGTCTAGTGGTATGTCGGAAAAGCCGGCACACCTCTTTTTCGTCCAGCTCATTCTCTTTAAAGATATTACCAATATGTTCAGTTACGGTTGTTCGTCCTTTCCCAAAAAGCACGGCCATTTGCTCTTGTGCCAGCCAAACAGTTTCATCTTCCAGCTGAACCTGGAGTTTTGTAGTGCCGTCCGGGGCTGTATAGATGATTATTTCTGAATTATTTTCCATGATATCAACTCTCCAGTATCAGCTTTAAGATTTCAGGAGATTTTTCTGGAAAGTTATTCATCCGTTTTCCTATTTCACTATTATAATCAATCCAGGGGATATGAAATTCAGTTATTATCTGCTCTTGTTTATTCAGAAAATCTGATTTACTCATTTTTTCTCCATATGTTATCGCTTGCCCGGCATGGACGCCGAGCTTCTTGTGGCGCGGGGATTTTAAAACCTCACGCTTTTGCATAATATCATACTTTTAAACGTCTTGGCCCGGTATTGTCGATAACGTTCCAGAAATATATGACGATGGCTGAGGAACGATGCCATTGAGGCAACGCCCGAGCAAAGCGAGCATATATTTCTTGTTATGTTTAGTGTCCATTTTTAATTTACACCAATTTCAGAAAGTGCTATGGACGGCACTTTCTGTTTTCTCATATTTAGTTAGCAAGAACCATTTCCTGAAATTGCAAAATATAAGCCTTATATTTTATACCAAAGACTGCATAAAATACAGATTCATTATCCTCATCTGTCATAGACTTTTTCATGTAATCTATGAACACATCTTTCCCAAACCGATGAATCAGATTTTCTATAACACAGCCAAGTTCAGAGTAGATAAAAAAGTATTTATCATTTCCATAAAGTGGGAAACCTCTGACGATAGGACTTTCAGAAACCAGAAAACCTGATTTCCAATCTATTGGATTTAAAAAGATCCCATTTTGAATTGTTTGAAATACTTTTTCCTTTGAATAGTATGAATCCTGCCCGATCATTCCGGAGCTATAGGTTGCAATTCCTTCTAAAAGCCAACCCGGTACTGTATTTCTGGTAAATTGAATAAATGACATATTTTGGTAAATTAATGAATGAGATAGTTCATGTTTTAAATATGTGTAGATGTGGATTTTATTATTCTGACTATCTTGAATATTTCTTCCTGAGACAAATATTCTGTTTTTAACTGTTAAAAACCTGAAATTACTGAATGTATACCTATAAAACTCTCTTTCAGACTTAGTAAGAATGATTTTTGTTTTATTCTTGTATGGTAATTCATGGAAATCTTCTGATTCTGAAATTATTCTGGAAACCTCTTCGATATCAAGGTACAAATTTTCATGATAATAAATGATGACTTTTTCGTTTTCGATTTTATTAAATCCTATTATTGCAGGAGAATACGGTAGAAGAGCTCCAAATAAGAGCTGTTCTATGAATATTGCGAATAGTAGCAGGATTACGATAGAAATAATTGTTTTTATTTTAATCTTCATTGATCACCTTTAAAAGTAAACTGGTTTGTATTCACTCTTGATTTCTGAGCTCATGGATGGGCGAGTATTATAAACCTCTTAAAATGGGCATTGAACATAACTTCTAATTATAAGTGGTGAACAGCTAATTTCTAAAGGAAAATTCTGTTATTAATTGATAATTTTGAATGACAAT
>CBDVAD010000021.1:0-18087 GCA_965371875.1 uncultured bacterium | reverse complement strand
ATCACCGGTTGTCGAGTGTTTTTGCTCCGCAAAAATGTATCGAGACAACTATTCAATCCTGTCTCTCATATCCCCCATAATCGCTCTGGGAACCGGTAGATCAAGCATTGTTTTTAAGCCAGGAGAGGCGTTTATAATCTGTGGAATCATGTTTACACACATTGCTATGGTTCCAATACCGCCAGGTACTTCTGGTTTGATAGACAGGTTTATGTTTGGAGTTCCTTTTATAGTTACATAATCACCCGTATCTGTGCCCGCTAATTCTGGTTCAATCTGCTGGGGGTGGACCATCTCTACCTTTAATTTCCCATTAACATATCCATATCCATTCATACTGCAGCCGGCAACATTTCCAGCCTCTACTTCAATATATTTTGTTTTTCTTGGTACTGTTGTAATTATAGGTTCCTGGGTTTGCTGCACTTTGCTGCTCAGTTTCCAGCCAATTGCATCTGTAATCATCCCTACCGATTCGTTGAAACCAACATGGCCTGCCAAAGATCCATCAGCAACTCCATTGATAAAGGCATCCTTTGTAAGACCCACTCCCTGCTCTTCCATTACTGCCGGACCAAATGGAGAGAGGCTGTTAACACGTTCAGCTTTAATATGATCAACATCAATACTGGCTCCTGTCATTAGTACAACAAGAAGATCCATTATAAGTCCCGGATTTATCCCTGTTCCCAGAACTGATACACCGTTAGCTTTTGCTATTTTATCCATCTGTGCTGTTAGTTCCGGTTCGGTCGCGGAAGGATAGGCCATCTCTTCAGCGGTAGATATAACATTAAGTTTGTTTTCCAGGAGATAAACTATTTTATCGTACGCCTTTCTTGTAAAGGAGTCTGTTGCAAGAAGGACAACATCCGCGCATCCAGGGGATATTATATCTTCGATTTTTTCTTTTATTATTATTTCGGGATGCTTCCTCTTGTCAGTATCAATTGAACTCCCGCTGCTTTTCAGGACACTTAGCATTTCCCGTCCCTTACGATCAGGATGAGAATCACAGATACCTGTAATTTCTACACCCTCTTTTCTCAGAAGCATCTCTGCCATTCCGCTTCCCATAGCGCCAAAACCCCAAATAACTACCTTAATTTTATCCATCTTTGTCTCCTTTTCGGGTATATTACTATCGTAGTAGTAATAAGTATATTAAGTTACGTTATGTTGTCAATTCATTTATCTGAAAAATTAGAAAAAACTTTGGAAAATTAAACAGTTTGTATTTTTAGAGATTTGTTATAAACTAAAGAGGATTATGCAGGTCTGAACATGGATTATAAGTGTTGTAATTTTACCTGGGAGTTATTGATATGCAAACGAGTGATATTATAAAAGAGATTGACAACCTGGGACTATCTGAAAAATTAATATTGGTTGAAGATATTTGGGATTCTATTGCTCGATTTAATACTGAACTGCCAATGCCGGAATGGCAGAAATCTGAATTGGATAAGAGATACAAAGATTTTAGGAATGGTGAATTAGAGCTTCATGATTGGGAAACTGTGCATGAGGACCTAAGAAATAAATATAAATGAATAAAATCCTTCTTATTAAAAACGCCAATGCAATTGTAAGCTGTGATGCAAATGATACTGTCTATCACGATAGTGACATTCTAATACAAGGTCCAAAAATCATACATATTGGAAAAAACATAAAAGAGACAGCAGATGAAACAATTGATGCAAATGGTAAGTTTATTTACCCGGGGCTTGTAAATACTCATCATCATTTTTTCCAGACCTTTATTCGAAATCTTATAACAGTAGATTATCCAAATATGTCAGTCATTAACTGGATTAACGAAATATATGAGATATTCAAATATATGGATGAGGATGCTATATATTATTCTTCCCTCTCTGCGATGGCAGATTTAATTAAACATGGTTCAACAACAGCCTTTGATCATCAATATTGCTACCCAAGGGCTGCCGGTAAGCATCTGGTTGATCGCCAGATGGATGCAGCTGAACTCCTGGGTATACGCTATCATGCAGGCCGGGGCGCCAATACTTTACCAAAAAGCGAGGGAAGTACTGTACCTGATGAAATGGTTGAAACCACAGATGAATTCCTTCAGGACTGTGAGCGGCTTATAGATAAATATCATGATTCTGATCCATACAGTATGTGCCAGATAGTAGTATCTCCATGTCAGCCAATTAACTGCTATAAAGAAACTTTTGTTGAATCCATCAGTCTTGCCAGAGACAAGGGAGTTTATCTTCATACCCATCTTGGAGAGGGCGAAAATGATCCAATGTTTGAACGATGGGGAAAGAGAACCCTGGAGTGGTGCGAGGATATTGGTTTTATTGGACCAGATGTCTGGTATGCCCATGGCTGGGAGTTAACACCGGACGAGTATAAGGTAATGGCAAAAACAAAGACAGGACTTTCCCATTGCCCTGCACCGGCTATTCTGGGAGGATTTCCAATTCTTGATATTCCTGCAATGAAAAAGGCCGGAATGAGTTTGAGTTTGGGGTGTGATGGATCAGCAACAAATGATTCATCAAGTCTTCTTGACTCTCTGCGAATGGCTTATCTTATGCAATCTTTTCACAGTAAAAAAAGAGGTGGGTCTCCTTCGTCATATGAAATGTTAAAGATGGCCACAGTTGGTGGTGCCGAAATGATGGGGAGAAATGATATCGGAACATTGGAACCAAACAAGGGTGCAGATCTTTTTATGGTAGATACTGAAAAACTGGAACTGTCCGGTGCTCTGCATGATCCTGCAAATCTGATTGCCAGAATGGGTGCAACCGGGCCCGTATGGCTTACCATGATAAACGGAAAGGTAGTGTACCGTGATGGTGTTCTGTCGGGGATAGATGAAAAAAAACTGGCAGCAGAAGCTGAAAGTACATGTACCCGTGTAATTCGGAATCAGAGTAATAAATATAGATCGTAGAGACGCACAGCCGTGCGTCTCTATAATCTATAGATTGTGCAGTTTATCCCAATCTTAAGATTCTATTTAGGTTCCCAGTAACACCTTTTAGGGGATACGATTTTTTCATCTTTTTTGAGAGTTTTCATAGCCTTGTCTATCTCTTTACGATCAATACCTGTTGCATCTGCTATCTGGCCTGCGCTCATCGGTTCTGATACTTTTTTCATTGCTTCTATAATTGCATCAACTGTTTCCATAACGTTATTCTCCTGTTTTTTTTTACCTGTCTTTCGTGTTTATTTTATCTTTTTAGTAATCATCTGACAAGATATAATATTTGTATAAATTTCCTAATAAAAATAAAGACATCACATTAAATATATGATATAATACTCATATGAACGATTTGACTGTTTTAATAGTCTCTGCCGCCTCTATCGGGATTTTTCATACAATTACCGGACCGGATCATTATCTCCCTTTCATTGTTATGTCCAGAGCAAAAAAATGGTCACAATTTAAAACTTTCATGATCACGGTCGCCTGTGGTATCGGGCATGTAGCAAGTTCTGTAGTAATAGGATTCGTCGGACTTGCTCTGGGAGTAGTTTTAAATAAACTTACTTTTATCGAGGGTGTAAGAGGTAATATTGCAGCATGGATGTTGATTGGGTTTGGTCTGGCTTATGCTGTTTGGGGAATGCACCGAGTCTTCATAAAGAAACAACATATTCATGAGCATATTCATGAAGATGGTGAGTATCATACTCATACACACAATCATACGGTTGAACATGCTCATGTGCATAATGTAAAAGGTAAAACAATGACACCCTGGGTGTTATTCCTGATTTTTGTGTTTGGCCCCTGTGAACCTCTGATACCTATTCTCATGTATCCTGCTGCAAAAAACAGTGTGTTTGGTGTTATTCTTGTTGTTACCGTTTTTGGAATAGCTACTATCGGGACAATGACTGTTGTTGTTATGACCTCTTTATGGGGGCTAAAACGGATATCCTTTAAACCTCTGGAACGATTCTCCCATGTTATCGCCGGGTTTACAATATTTTCCAGTGGAATGGCTATTCAGTTTCTGGGATTATAATTTAAACGGACAAAGAAAATGATTGTGTATTTAAGTAAATAGTAAGTGCTTAAATATTATTGGAGAAACTGATTGACCATATTTAAAGTAACATTCCCCGGCAATAAGAAAGTAGATGTAGAATTTGATAATTTTACTGTTAAGACAGATCAGAAGAAGTTATATGGTGGAGATGATACCGCTCCCGAGCCATTTAATATTTTCCTGTCATCTATTGCCTCCTGTGCCGGTATTTATGCAGTATCATTTTGTGAAATAAGAAAACTTGATACAGCCGGAATGCATCTTATTCTAGAGATAGTTATTAAAGAAGGCCTGAAATATATGGATGAGGTAAAACTTACTCTTCATGTAAACAAAAGCTTTCCTGAAAAATATATCAAAGCAATTATAAAGTCCATGAACAGCTGTGCTGTAAAAAATCAACTTCACCCGGATATTAAAACCAGTACATCTGTGGTTTATCAAGAGTAAAGCAGGGTGTCACTATTTTGTACCGGACGATTGGTAAATTATTATGAATAATAAATCAGATCAATCTGTAGCAAACTCGCTGGAAGTAAAAGAAAGCCTCTTGCCATACATGTCCTATTTGCTTCAGGATTTATGGGCATTAGGTAGTTCAGTTAATCAGATTCTTGATTTGATCGATACTCTTTCTTTATCTTCAGCAAAAGTATTAGACCTCGGTTGCGGTAAAGGTGCAGTCTCCGTTCAGCTGGCATCGAATTTTGGATTCGATATTGTAGGTGTTGATGCAATGCCTGAATTCCTAAAGGACGCAAATAAAAAGTCATCTGAATATCAGGTATCTAATCATTGCACTTTTATCGAACAGGATATCCTAACTTATGTGATGGATAAATACAGTTTTGATATAGTTATTCTCGCTTCTGTTGGCGGAGTATTGGGAAGTAATAAGGATACTATTAAAAAGCTACGCACACAGGTCAGGTCCGGCGGATATATAATTATTGATGATGGATATTTAAAGAAGAGGAAAGTTCTAAACCGGAAAGGGTATAAGCATTGTAGAAATTATAAAAAGACGGTTGAAGAGTTAACAATATTCGGCGATCGTTTATTTGCTGAAATCTCCACAGCAGATGTAAGCGCAGAAATTAATAATGAATATTTAAAAGTCATTGAAAACAGAAGCATCGAACTTATAGGCCAACACCCTGAACTAAAAAAGGACTTAAATAATTATCTGGATCTTCAAAAGGAAGAATGTGAAATTCTTGAGAGTGAGTTTGAAGGTATGATTTGGGTATTGGAAAAAGCGACAGTATAGAACGCCAATGCAGTTGAGTAATAATGTGTGCAACTGTTAGTTCTCTGAAATAACTTTACCTGTTATTCTGATCCCCTCTTTAAATATCCATCACCTTAACGTCATCGGGAACAATGAGCTCGGCTTCAGTTTTTGAAAGTACTTCTTCCACAGTTACTCCCGGTGCTGTCTCCCTTAATACGAGACCCTCTTCGGTTCTCTCCATAAAGGCCAGGTCTGTCACAATCAGGTTTGCTTCTCTGGAAGCAGTTAGTGGGAGCCTGCATTTTTTCAGTATTTTTGGTCTTCCGTGCTTGTCTGTGTGGGTTGTTGCAATTATCACCTTTTTAGCTCCTGTACACAGATCCATAGCACCACCCATTCCTGCAATAAGCTTTCCTGGAATTATGTAGTTTGCAACATTACCCTCCTGATCTACCTCCAGTGTTCCTAATACTGTTGCATCAACATGGCCGCCCCGGATAATTCCGAAACTGACAGCAGAATCGAAGAAACAGGCTCCTGGTTTTACCGTTACATACTGGTTCCCTGCGTTTATAAGGTCTTTGTCAAACTTACCCTCTGGTGGAACAGGACCAATACCGATAAATCCATTCTCTGATTGAAGAAAAATCTCTACATCATCGGGAATATAATTTGCAACTTTTGTGGGAAGTCCTATCCCCAGGTTTACAACCTGTCCGTCTTTAAGTTCCTTGGCTATTCGTCTTGCAATGAGTTCTTTTGGGTTCATAATACTCTCCTTCTTGCGGCTAAGAATGGGTTCCCAGGTTGCATGGGCGAGCAGCAACGAAGTTGCGACCAGCCCCGACACGACCTGGCGCCTGTTCGAAGCTGCGAGTCTCGCTTCTCATACCTATTATCCCTGGATAATGGCATCGATAAAAATTCCGGACAGCATTATTGCATCCGGGTCCAGACAACCTACATCCTCAATATGTTCAGCCTCTACAATTACATACTCACAGGCTGTTGCCATAAGGGGATTGAAGTTCTGAGCAGATTTACGGAATATCAGGTTTCCCGATTTGTCTGCCCTGTGGGCTTTAATTAGAGCTACGTCTGCTTTAAGAGGCAGTTCCAGGAGATAATCTTTCCCTTCAATATTTATTACCTGTTTACCTTCCTCTACGACAGTACCTACTCCAGTAGGGGTAAGGAAACCGCCAAGCCCTGCGCCCCCTGCGCGGATTCTCTCAGCCATCGTTCCCTGAGGTATCAGAGTCACATCCAGTTCTCCATCGCTCATCTGCTTGCCGCAGACAGGGTTCAGGCCTATGTGGTTTGTTATATATTTTTTAATGATTTTTGCATCAACGATTTTCCCTGCTCCCATTCCGGGTGTTCCGGCATCGTTGCAGATAATTGTAAGATCCTTAAGACCAGCCGCAACTACTGCATCAACAAGAAGTTCCGGTGTTCCCACAGTCATAAATCCTGCAATCATTATAGAGTCACCATCTTTTATAAGAGCGACAGCTTCATCGATTGTTTTTACCTTATTCATTTAATGCCTCCACGATAATTGAGGTGCCCATTCCACCGCCTATGCACAGAGTTGCAAGGCCGTTTTTAGCTTTTCTTCTTTTCATTTCATATAGCAAAGTGACAAGAATCCGTGTGCCGGACGCTCCTACCGGGTGTCCCAGGGCTATGGCCCCTCCGTTAACATTTACAATTTCGGGATTAAGTTTAAGATCTCTGAGTACTGCTATTGACTGGGCGGCGAAGGCCTCATTAGCTTCTACCAGGTCCAGATCACTCACTGTCATCCCTGCTTTTTTTAGTGCCTTTTCTGTGGCAGGTACCGGTCCGTATCCCATTATGTCAGGTTTGATTGCAGCAGAGGCCCATGATTTAATAACGGTCATAGGTTTAATTTTAAGTTCCTCTGCTTTCTCCCTGGACATAACAATTACCATTGCCGCTCCGTCATTTATTCCGGAAGAATTACCAGCAGTAACTGTTCCATCCTTTTTAAATGCAGGTTTTAGTTTTACAAGCTGTTCTGTTGTGACTCCTGATCTTGGATATTCATCCCTTGCTATAATTAATGGAGTATCCTTTCTTACAGGAACTGTTACAGGCGCTATTTCTTCATTGAATTTACCTTCTTTTATTGCGGCTTCTGCCTTCTGCTGGCTCAGTGCTGCAAAAGCATCCTGATCCTCTCTGCTTATATTCCAGCGTTCTGCAATGTTTTCAGCAGTAATACCCATGTGATAATTGCCGAAGATATCTGTAAGACCGTCATGGATCATTGTGTCGATTAATTTATGATCCCCCATCCTGTTTCCCCAACGGTGTTTGTCAAGGATATATGGGCTAAGGCTCATATTCTCCATCCCTCCGGCAAGGATAATATCAGCATCACCGACTGCGATAATCTGGGCCGCAAGACTGACTGCCCTAAGGCCGGATCCACAAACCATATTTATTGTCATAGCAGGAACAGAAACCGGCAGCCCTGCTGCTATTGCAGTCTGCCTTGCAGGATTCTGACCAAGACCTGCAGAGAGAATATTTCCTATTATTACCTCGTCTATTTTTCCAGGCTCCAAATTTGCCCTATTTACTGCTTCTTTTGCAGCAACAGCTCCCAGTTCAACAGCAGGTATTTCTGCAAAGGCGCCTCCGAAGCTCCCAATAGCTGTTCTTGCCGCTGAAACAATTACAACTTCTCTCATTGTTCCTCTCCTTTAACCTCGTCTTTTAAGTTGAAAAGGGCTTCTTTTATCACTCCGATTGTATAATCCAGATCCTCTTTTGTGTGTCTGTAACAGATGTAGCCGTGGTGATAGGGTTGAAGAAAAACTCCGCGTCTGATCAGGTGTGTGTAAAAATCATTTCTTCTTTTTTTGTATTTCTTGTGGGGATCTTTTTTAAAGGTGATAAATGACATAGGCGGAATACCGGAAATCTCAGCACCAACATCGGAAGCATCTATCAGCTTCCGGACTTCATCCATGTAGTATTTGCCTTTTTCCCAGATCACGTCGAGAATCTTATCTCTTTCCATTATTTCTATTGTTTTTAGAGCTGCCACAAAAGCAAGACTGTTTGGGAAAAAGGTTGAAGATATGAATACTTCAGATTCTCCCTGTTTCATAATTTCGGCCTTTCCTGTAACAGCGCCTATAGCATATCCATTAGCCATGGCTTTTCCGAATACAGCCATGTCAGGAGTTACCCCGTAATAAACCTGGGCACCTCCCATGGTAACTCTGAAACCTGTTCGTATCTCATCAAATATTAATACTGCCCCATATTTTTTTGCCAGAGCTTTAATCCCTTCAAGGAACCCCTCAGCAGGTTCCTCAATCTTCTGAGCCAGAGGATGTCCAAGGGGAGTAATTATTACAGCAGCCGTCTCTTCTCCATGGGTTTTCAGGAGATTTTCAAGTTCGTTTATATGGTTATAATGAAATTCATAGACGTCCTCGTAGAGTTTTTTTGGAATACCTCCTTTTACCTCAGTACACCAGTCATGCCATCCGTGATATCCGCAGCGCATAATTTTTTCTCTTCCTGTAAAGCTCCGGGCCAGACGGATTGCAGTAGATGTTGCATCGGATCCTGTTTTTACAAAGAGGCTCATTTCTGCACAGGGAATAAGCTCCTTTAGTTTTTCTGCCAGTTCGTTCTGATAAACCTGGGTAAGTGAAAAACAAAACCCTTTTCCCCTTATCTGCTCTATTACGGCTTCATCAATTTCAGATTCCCTGTTTCCAATTATAACAGGGCCGTAAGCGCAGAGATAATCGATATATTCATTGCCGTCAATATCTGTAACTCTTCCTCCCTTGCCTTTATCAAAGAATATTGGGAATTCTCCATCAACAAAGTTATATGGTCTTCTAATTCCAAGTACTCCGCCGGGGATGAGTTTTTTTGATATCTCAAATTCTGTAAATGATTTTTCAAGGTTTAGTTTAGGAGCGACCTTCATCACTGCCTCCAGTAGTATTTTAGTTACTATCTATAAGCAGGAAGTGTGCCATGAATTCTGAAATAAAAAAACGAATGTGCTGCCCCGGGAGAGACGTAGCCTGGTCGTGCGCTTCGCTTACTGCTCGGCCATGCGACCTTAGCATGCTACGTCTGTACCATGAAATTCATTCTGGTATGAGGAAATACCGCAAGTGATTCATTTATGCATCGATTGTGGTGTCTCCAATGCTGTATTGGTTCATCTTTCTGACTACAGTTGACTGGCTGATTTCAAGGGCTCGTGCCATTTTTCGGGTTGACCTGAATTTCTTCCATGCACTTAGAATAATCTGTTTCTCAAGTTTCTTTGTAGCTTCATTTAATGGTGGTATTCTGTTTAATGCCATTTCCGGAAGGATGAGTATTTCTTCTCTTATGTGCTCTGCAATATCCTGTTTTCTGATAAGAGAGCCTGTCGCGAGGACTACCATCCGTTCAATTGTGTTTTCAAGCTCCCTGACATTTCCCGGCCAGTCGTATTTTTCAAATTGAACCAATGCCTCAGATGTGAATCTGGCATCCCTGTCAAATTTCCTGTTAAATATGCCGAGAAAGTAATTGATAAGAGGGAGTATATCTTCCCTCCTCTCTCGAAGGGGGGGGACATGGATAGGTACCACATTAAGTCTGTAGTAGAGGTCCTGCCTGAAGGCTCCTTGTTTTATTAATTCTCTTAGATTCTTATTGGTAGCTGTAATTATTCTTACATTTACTTTTATGGGTTTGCGCCCGCCTACTCTCATAATTTCCTTTTCCTGAATTGCCCGCAGGAGTTTTACCTGTATATTAAGGCTGATGTCGCCTATTTCATCCAGAAACAGAGTTCCCCCCTCTGCAATTTCAAACAGACCAGGCTTGCCTGAACGATCAGCCCCTGTAAAAGACCCCTTTTCATAGCCGAACAGCTCACTTTCAAGCAAGTTCTCTGGAATTGCACTGCAGACTGCAGTAATTAATGGTCGATTTTCATTCTCTCCTGCTTTGTGAATCGCTCTCGTTACAATTTCTTTTCCCACTCCGGATTCACCGGTTATAAGAACTGTAGAATCTACCTCTCCAAGGCGGAAGGCAAGGCGCATGACATTTCTCATTATTTGTGAATGAACAATGGTATCTTCCATATTAAGCTGCTGAAGACGGAGATTTAAAATTTCCATCCTGTATTGCTCTGTCTTTTTTTCTGTCTGAGCCAGTCTTGATTCAAGCATATTTAGATCGGCCATATCCCTGAGGGTTGTGACTATTCTAAAGATTTTGCCGAAACTATCGAATACAGGAGTTCCGGTTAGAAGTGCTGTTTTCCCATTTGGGAGAGATTCTATAAGACTGGCTGTGCGATTTGACTCAAGAACCAGGAGGCTTACAGATTTATTAAACACACCAGTTTCAACAAGTTTGCGAACATCTTTTCCTATTATATTATTGGGTTTAATGCCGGTTATCTTTTCAAATGCACTGTTGACTCTAAGGGTCATTCCTTCGCCGTCAGTTATATACAGACCGTCTGTCACAGAATTAAATATGACATCCATCTCCTTTATCAGTTCTTCTTTACGGACAAGTTCGCTTTCCAGATGTTTTATACTCATTGCTTTACCTCAGTGTAATAGTATCATTGATTCAAAAATAACTCAAACGAATCATTATTGGTTCGATTGTGTTAAAATAGAAACAGAAAATGATAAATATGTTGTATGCATGGTATAGACACAAGATCTTGCGTCTGTACACAGGGAAACAGAATGAATTCAGTGGTAGAGACGTAGCATGCTACGTCTGTACACAGGGAGACAGAATGAATTCCATTTTTTATGGGGCATGGCATGGTTATTGCATCCCATAATGTATCATTTTGTCTAAAGGTGGATACTTTTGGAAGGAAAAATAAAAATTGATGATGATCTGCTTTCCCGCAGCCGTAATGCGGCGGTCATGATAGCTGATAAGGTTGAGGAATTGATTAAGGATAAAACAACCTCATCAGTTGAACGGACTGTTGCCAGATTAATGGGTATTGATGGTGTAGACAGTCAGGGGGTTCCTCTTCCAAACGTTCTTGTTGATCAGATAGAAAAGAGCGGAAAACTTGAGGATGGAGTTTTCTACTGGATCGGTAATGCAATGATTGAAACTGGTAAAACCCCTCAGGAAATTGCCAGGGCAATGGGTAATGGTGATTTTTTGATTACAGATTTTCCTGAATATACGAACGAGGCGATATTGTCAGTTACAGAATCTGTAGTTCTGGATAATGTCAGCATTCTTGACGAAGTTGCTGAGGAAAGGGCAAAAAGGCAGATTCAGTATCCTGAAGGACCTGCGCCTTTACTTTATGTAATAGTGGCTACCGGGAATATCTATGAAGATACTGTACAGGCAAAAGCAGCAGCGAAACAGGGCGCAGATATTATCGCAGTTATCAGGTCAACTGCCCAGAGTCTTCTTGATTATGTTCCTTTCGGTCCTACTACTGAAGGTTTTGGAGGGACTTATGCAACCCAGGAAAATTTCAGAATCATGCGTGAAGCTCTTGATGAGGCAAGTGAGGAGACTGGCAGATATATTCAGCTGGTTAATTATGCTTCCGGACTATGTATGCCCGAAATTGCAGTAATGGGTGCCTTGGAACGTCTGGATATGATGCTCAATGATGCCATATATGGAATTTTGTTTCGGGATATAAATATTAACAGAACATTTATTGATCAGTATTTTTCAAGAATGATAAATGCATATTCCGGAATCATCATCAACACAGGTGAGGATAACTATTTAACTACTTCAGATGCAGTTGAAGAAGCCCATACAGTAGTTGCTTCACAGTTTATAAATGAAGAACTTGCAATTCGCTCGGGGATGCCTAAAAAGCTTATCGGTCTGGGGCACGCATTTGAGATCAATCCTGATATGGAAGACGGTTTCCTGATGGAGATAGCTCAGGCCCAGCTGGTCAGACAGCTCTTTCCTGAATGCCCTGTTAAATATATGCCACCTACCAAGTATATGACCGGCAATATTTTTAAGGGACAATTGATGGATGGTATGTTTAACCTTGCTTCTGTAATGACTGGTCAGAGTATACAGCTTCTTGGGATGATGACTGAAGCGGTTCATACTCCATTCATTCAGGACAGGCTTTTAAGTATCGAGAATGCTAAATATATTTTCAATAATGCCAGGCATCTTCAGGATGAGATTGTTTTTAAGCCTGGCGGCATTATCCAGAGCCGGGCGGATACTGTTCTAAAAGAAACAACAGCCATGCTGGAGACAATTGCAGAAAAAGGACTCATGAAGGCAATTGAAGATGGCATGTTTGCTGGAATTTCCCGTTCTCCTGACGGTGGCAAGGGCGCTGATGGTGTTATTGTAAAGAGTATGAATTACAGGAATCCATTTATGGATATTTTTAAAAGAGGGTTGGGGGTCTTATGATAGACAGAACAGTAATAAAACCCTATGGGGACACCCTGAATGACGGCAGAATCCAGATAAGTTTTTCGTTACCTCTGGAAGCAAGTCCGGTCGCTCAGGAGGCGGCTAAGAGGCTTGCAGGAAAGATGGGGATAGAGGAAGTAAGTTCTGTATCCATGCATGATATGGGGGAGGGATTCAGCTTTCATATTCTATACGGCAGATGCAAATACAGTGTGGATGCCACAAATATAAAAGTGGCAAAGGTTGAAACTGAAGTGATGACCTACTATGAGATAAATATCTTTATAAAGGAAAAAATAGGCAGAAAACTTAATATTGTAGGCGCCTGCACTGGATTTGATGCTCACACTGTCGGACTTGACGCAATTATGAATATGAAAGGATATGCAGGAGAATATGGACTTGAGCGATATCCTGAAATAAATACATGGAATCTTGGGAGCCAGGTACCAAATGAAGTACTTATTAAAAAAGCTGTAGAGGTGGATGCAGATGCAATTCTGGTTTCCCAGGTTGTTACCCAGAAAGAGATCCATGTTCAGAATCTGACAAATCTTGTTGAACTTCTGGAAGCAGAAAATTTGCGGGACAGGTTTATTCTTATTGCCGGAGGACCCCGGATAAGTCATGAACTGGCTCTTGAAATTGGTTTTGATGCAGGATTTGGACCGGGGTCTCTTCCTCCTGATGTAGCTTCGTATGTTGCTCAGATTACCCACAAAAGAATTTCAGACAAGGAGAGGTCGTAAGTAATGGAAAAGCTGATAATAACAGCCGCAATTTGCGGTGCGGAGGTTACGAAAGAGGATAATCCAAATCTGCCTCTAAGTGCTTTGGAACTTGCTGAGGCAGCATTTGAAGCGGAAAAGGCGGGAGCTGCCATTATTCATCTCCATGTAAGGGATGAGGCAGGGCAGCCGACCCAGGATATTGAATATTTTAAAAGAGCGATTGATGCAATGAAGGAGAGAGGTGTAACAGCCATTATTCAACCCTCTACCGGAGGGGCTGCAGGAATGTCCTGGGAGGAGAGAATCCAGCCTGTAAATCTTAATCCGGAGATGGCAACCCTTGACTGCGGGACTGTTAATTTCGGGGATGAGATTTTTGTAAACGATCTTCCTTTAATGCGGAGGTTTGCAAAAAAGATGAAAGAGAGAACTATTCTCCCTGAACTTGAATGTTTTGAGGCAGGAAATATATACAATGCTCTTCTTCTTGGAAAAGAAGGGCTTCTACCTGATCATCTCCATTTTGATCTGGTTCTTGGTGTTCCCGGGGCACTGCCGGCGTCTGTAAAAAATCTTCTTTTTATGGTTGAGCTTCTGCCTGACGGGGCAACCTGGACGGCAGCAGGTATTGGTCGGTGGCAGCTTCCCATGGCAATGCATACGATGCTGATGGGCGGACATGTAAGAGTCGGGTTTGAAGATAATATCTATTATAAAAAGGGAGTGCCCGCAGAGAGTAATGCTCAACTGGTCAGCCGTGTGGTCAGGATTGCTAAAGAGACAGGCAGGGAGATCGCATCTCCTTCAGAAGCAAGAAAAATACTGAATATTGGAAAAGGAAGGGAATAAGTGAAAAAAGGAAACATTTTTGGGCTCCACAGAGTTATTACACCGGAAGGGGTTCTTCCTCAGCCGGCAGAGAAAATCGATAACACAATGGATATCTATGATAATGAGATACTTATAGATGTTGAGACTCTGAATATCGATTCAGCCAGTTTTACACAGCTTAAAAGTGCTGCGGCCGGGGATATTGAAAAAATCAAATCGATGATCATGGAAATTGTAAATGAGAGAGGAAAGATGCAGAACCCTGTAACAGGGTCCGGAGGAATGCTGATAGGAACTGTTGCGGGAATAGGGGACAGACTTAAAGATAGAGATCTTAAGATTGGGGACAAAATTGTGAGTCTTGTTTCATTATCTCTGACTCCCCTGAAGATAGATAAGATAACCAGAGTTATGATTGATATTGATCAGGTACATGTAAAAGCCCAGGCAGTACTTTTTGAATCAGGGATCTATGCAAAGCTGCCTGACGATATGGAAGAGACTCTTGCTCTTGCTGTTCTGGATGTTGCTGGTGCTCCTGCCCAGACAGCGAAGCTGGTAAAATCGGGGGACACAGTTCTTATAATCGGTGCAGGAGGAAAATCCGGACTTCTGTGTCTTCATGAGGCAAAAAAGAGGGCCGGCATCAGCGGTACCGTGATAGGTATGTCTCACAGTGATGCCGGAATTGGAAGAGTTAAAGAAACAGGTCTTGCGGATATAATTATACAGGGAGATGCATCAAAACCTGTTGAACTGTATGATAAGATAATGGAAGCCACAAAGGGCAGGCTTGCTGATGTAGTTATCAATAATGTGAATATTCCCAACACTGAGATGGGATCAATACTTTCGACCAGGGAGGATGGGATCCTCTACTTTTTCAGTATGGCTACAAGTTTTACAAAGGCCGCTCTGGGGGCGGAAGGTGTCGGCAAAGATATCAACATGATTATTGGAAACGGTTACACTAAGAACCATGCTGATATCACTTTGCAGGTATTGAAGGAAAATCCGGTGCTTAGAAAGATGTTTAAAGAGCTTTATACTTAGAGGAAAATCTGATGACTGAATATTCTATTGTTAATTACAATGAGATTCCCTTGTTTAAGGATGTAACAGAGGAACAGTGGAATGACTGGCACTGGCAGATGAGGAATACCATCACAGATATTGAGACTCTGGACAGGGTAGCGGATATTGATAAGAAGGAGCATGAGGATCTGGAGCAGACTCTTACCAAATTCAAGATGTCCATTACTCCATATTACGCAGCCCTTATGGATAAAAGCTATAAACTTTGTTCTGTCCGTTTGCAGGCCATACCACGAATTGAAGAGTTGAACGAGGATGTTTCAGATATGCTCGATCCCCTTCATGAGGATGTTGATTCGTCAATTCCGGGGCTGACACATAGATACCCGGACAGGGTTCTTCTTCTTGTTACCCACATATGCTCAATGAACTGCAGGCACTGCACCAGGCGGAGGATTGTTGGCCAGAAAGATACTCATGTACCATGGGATAATATTCAGAGGGCTTTAAATTATATAAAGGAACACACAGAAATACGTGATGTCCTTTTATCCGGAGGAGACCCCTTTACTTTAGCAGACAGTTCTTTGGAGAAAATTATTGCGGCTGTCAGGGAAATCCCTCATGTTGAAATTATAAGAATCGGGACGAGAACCCCTGTAGTAATGCCAATGAGGATCACAGATGATCTTGTAAATATGCTTAAGAAGTACCATCCCCTTTATGTTAACACTCATTTTAATCACTACACAGAAATTACACATGAAGCAAAAGAAGCCTGTGAAAAAATGGCTAATGCAGGAATACCTGTGGGTAATCAGAGTGTTCTTCTCCGGGATGTAAATGACTGTCCCAGGATCATGAAGAAGCTGGTCCATGAACTGCTGAAGATCAGAGTAAAACCTTACTATATTTATCAGTGTGACCTGTCAAAGGGGATATCTCATTTCCGTGTTTCCGTAGCCAAGGGCATTGAGATTATAGAGAGTCTTCGGGGACATACTACAGGTATGGCTGTTCCAACCTATGTTGTGGATGCTCCAGGAGGTGGAGGTAAGATTCCATTAATGCCCAATTATCTTTTATCTCACTCAGATAAAAGATATGTTCTCCGGAACTATGAGGGCGTTATTACAACCTATACCCAACCTTCAAATATCTTTTCTGAATGCTGGTGTGAGCTTTGTAAAAACAATGAATACGGACCTCTTGATGGAGTCGCCAAGCTCCTGAATGGTGAGAAGCTTGCCCTTGAACCAAAAGATCTTGTCCGTAGAAAACGAAACGGGCATAGCCGTAAAAATGAATAAGAATAATCTGCTGAAACTGACACTGGAAAACAGTATCAGGTGTCTGGCAATTATCGGGCTTGCAAAAAATGCAGGTAAGACTGTAGCTTTAAATACCCTTATCAGGGAGGCAGGAAAAGCAGATGTAAAACTTGCCATTGCCTCTTATGGCAGAGATGGTGAGGATATAGATGTAATAACCCTGAAAGAGAAGCCCCTTATTTTTATTCCCCCTGATACATATTTTGTTACAGCAGAGAAGCTGTTTGAAAAAAGCAGTCTCCAGGGGTCGGTTGTTATTGATACAGGAATGGACACTCTTTTGGGAAAGGTTAAAATTTATAAAAGTGGAGCCATAGGGAACAGTGTTGAACTCGCCGGGGTTAACAGGGGCTCCAGGATGATGAAAATAAAAGAGCTTCTTCCGGAGGATACTGAACTATTTCTGATAGACGGGGCTCTGGACCGTCGCAGTTCAGCAATCCCTTCTCTAACTCATGGAATGGTGCTGGCTACAGGGGCTGTTGTAGGGAATACAGTGGATCTTATTGTGCAGCGAACAATGGATGAGGTTGAACGATTTACACTGCTCCCCTGTCCTGATGGGCAAGTATCCCGGGCAGCAGGCAGAATCCTTGGGAATGGTCAATCAGGCTTAATCCGGAACGGAGAAATAATTGCTCTCTCAGATAATTCCTTTGGTCAAACTATTGTTCCTGCTCATTACCGGGTAGAATCCGGGGATTTCCTTGTTTACAGCGGGGCTTTAACTGATTCAGCAGCAGAGGAGATTATCTACGAATACAAAGCATCGGATTGTACTCTGATTGTCAGGGATGGTACCCGTATATTTATCAGTAGAAGAAATATAAATCTTTTGAAAAAAAACAGAATCAGATTATGTGTCTTCGAGCCGATTAAACTTATAGCCCTTACAATTAATCCCTACAGTCCGTATGATTTCAGGGTTGATTCAGATCTATTGCTGGATAACATGAGAGAGTCTTTAAAGAAGTCTGGTATCGAAATACCGGTGTTTGATGTTATGTCGAAAGATTATCTATGATTTGTTACTATTATAGTCCCAATTACTACAGCTACAACTTCTCCAGGGTCGGTAAAACATGAAAATTGAGGTTTTTATTTACACTGGTTTGTTGCGGGTATCTTCCACCATTTCTAAACCAGTATCATAATCCAGCTGGCGTGGTTCATACTCCTCGTTCTCCCTCTGTCGTGTTACACCGGTATAATTCCAGGTCGCTTCAGGCGCATCTTTCCTCCATGGGCGTCGGTGCCAGTAGTAACCGCGAAAAGGGTCCCTGGTTTCATTCATCCAGCTTAACAGTTTATCATGTAGATTATCCCGAATTTCAGCTGTTTCTCTGTTATCAATAAGATTCATCATCTCTTCAGGATCATTTTTCAGATCATACAGCTCATCTGTAGAAAGG